>NZ_JBPTTK010000078.1:0-306 GCF_053290175.1 Enterobacter sp. 186315
CGTTCTCATGGCGCGCCAGCGGCGTGAAGCTGCCCGGCTCGTATATCCAGCGGATGACGCTTTCATATACCGGCGTTCCGTCCGTCCCGACCGGGATTTCTTCACACAGCTGGTCGCCGTTCCAGTGAAAGTCCGTGCCCGGTTTGTCCCGGTTGATGCAGCGCTTGCTGATTCTGCGTCCGAACGGGTCGTACCGGTATGCCCAGCGCTCCCCCTCAGGCGTTTCCAGTCCGGTGAGCTGGCTTTTCGCATCCCAGCGGTAGCGCCAGATAAGCGGGCGGTAGCCGCCTTTGTCGACCTGCTTTT
>NZ_JBPTTK010000079.1:0-306 GCF_053290175.1 Enterobacter sp. 186315
CGTTCTCATGGCGCGCCAGCGGCGTGAAGCTGCCCGGCTCGTATATCCAGCGGATAGCGTTTTCATATACCGGCGTTCCGTCCGTCCCGACCGGGATTTCTTCAGTCAGCTGGTCGCCGTTCCAGTGAAAATCGGTGCCCGGCCTGTCCCGGTTGATGCAGCGCTTGCTGATTCTGCGTCCGAACGGGTCATACCGGTATGCCCAGCGTTCCCCCTCAGGCGTTTCCAGTCCGGTGAGCTGGCTTTTCGCGTCCCAGCGGTAGCGCCAGATAAGCGGGCGGTAGCCGCCTTTGTCGACCTGCTTTT
>NZ_JBPTTK010000080.1:0-302 GCF_053290175.1 Enterobacter sp. 186315
TCCGCTTCCTCGCTCACTGACTCGCTGCGCTCGGTCGTTCGGCTGCGGCGAGCGGTGCGGGCTTACGAACGGGGCGGAAATTTCCTGGAAGATGCCAGGAAGAAACTTAACAGGGAAGCGATAAGGCCACGGCAGAGCCGGTTTTCCATAGGCTCCGCCCCCCTGACGAGCATCACAGAATCTGACGCTCAAATCAGTGGTGGCGAAACCCGACAGGACTATAAAGATACCAGGCGTTTCCCCCTGATGGCTCCCTCGTGCGCTCTCCTGTTCCTGCCTTTCGGTTTACCGGTGTCATTCCG
>NZ_JBPTTK010000009.1:0-212687 GCF_053290175.1 Enterobacter sp. 186315
TGCCGCCCGACGTACTGCCGAAGCTGCTGCCGCCGCTCAGGCTGATACCGGTATGACTGACTTTATAGTCCGCCGCGTTGCCAATATCGCTGAACCCGAGCGTGCCCGTATCAAGGCTGTTTTTCTCTGCCGTGGCGGCAGAGGCGATAACCGCGCCGTCCAGCTGGGTATGGCGACCCACCATCACGTCAAAGCCGCCCTGCCCGGCAAACAGCCCGGTCTGCTCCTGCACCGAGTCGTACGTGCTCTTCATCCTGTCCTGGCTGGCGCTGATGTACCCCGATCCGGTCATGCTGCCGAAGGTGAAGCTCCCGCCCGCCGCCACGCTGGTCTGCTTCGATTTGAAATCGTTGCTGTCCTGCTGGCTGCGCATCCGCAGGTCGCGCCCGATATCGGCGATAATGTTGTCACCGCTCACCTGCGCACCGTCCAGAATCGCATCCCGGCCGCTGGTCATCGACACCGTGCCGCCGCTGTCCAGCGTGGTCTCGGTCCATGCCGTGCCGTTGCCCTTCTCGCTGCCTCCGGACGCGTTGACGTTCGCAAACACGCTGATGCCGTAGCCGTTAGTACCGCCGCCGATGCTGACGCCCACGCCTCCGCCGCTGCTGCTGTTTTTACCCGTGCTCTGCTGCGTGCTGGCCGCGCCGCCCAGCACGATATCGTTCGCAGCGGAAAGCGACGTGTCGCCCCCCGCTTTCAGCTGGCTGCCGCTGATGAGAATATCGCCGCTGTTCGCCCCTTTCCCCTGCCCCGTCGCGGTGATGGCAAGGTTGCTGCCCGCGTTCAGGGTGCTGCCTGCCACCGCGTCGCTGCGCAGATGGTTTTCAGATTTGGACTTTTGCGAGTTCAGCGAAATGCTGACGCCGATGCCGTTGTTCGGATCGCCGTTCGCCTGGGCGACATCCGCCCCCTTCGACGCCTGCACGCCCGATAGCACCGCCTTGGTGGCCTGCAAGGCGGCAAGGCGACCGTCGCTCTCCTCTTTTGCCTCCTGAGCAGCCTGTACGGCGGTGTTCAGCGCCGAGCCAACCACGCCCGACAGCGCGACCGTCAGGCCACTGCTCTTCTGCTCGTATTTTTCAACACGGGTGCGTTTGTCGTGGCCCGGATCAATCACCACGCTGTCGCCCGTAATGGCGAGATCCTGCTTCGCGATCAGATCCGCGCCGCCGATATGCGCCTGCTTGCCCGCCGCAATGCTGACGTTGCCGCCCGTCGACCCCACGGTGCTGAAACTGTCGCTCTGGGTGGTGCCCTTCTCGCGCATATCGTGCGTGGTTTTGCTGCTGCCGATGGTAAAGCCGATGCCGCCCGTCCCCATCAGTCCGGATTTTTTGGTCTCCTTAAAGCGCCATGAGGTGTCGCTGTTGGTGGCGGCAACGATGTCCACGTCATTCCCGGCACGCAGCTGCACGTCGCCGTCGCCCGCCACCGCAGAGCCTTTCACCAGCAGGTTATTACCCGCCGAGACCGACACGTTATCGCCGCTCAGCAGCGCCCCTTTTTCACGGGTGTTACTGTCTTCCGTGATGGTGTGCGTGGTCTTTTTGCTCAGGAAGCCGCTGCTGGTTTTGGTTTTTTCCCGGAAGCGATAGTCGCTTTCCGTGGCGGTGGTCAGCGTCACATCGCGACCCGCCGCCGCGCGGATATCGCCCTGCGCCGTCACGTCTGCGGCCTGCGCGGTAATATCCCGACCGGCGATAATGGCGGTGTTGCCGCCGCTGGCAATCGCGGTGCCCTGCTGGCGCACGGACTCATCAATCGACGTTTTCTTCTTCGATTTGCTGCTGGCGAATTCCGATGTGGCTTCCGCCAGCAGGTTGACGTCGCGTCCGGCCTGAATGCCCACATCGCCCTGCGCGGCGATCCCGGCGGCACGGGCGGTGACGTCATTGCCTGCCACCAGCACAAGATTATCGCCCGCCGTCAGGGTGCTGTTTTGCACCGCCACGCTGGCGCTGGCAATCGTCTTTTTACCCGATTTACGGGTCTGGCTCTCGGCGATATCGTTAGCGGCAATCGTGATGTCATGACCTGCGGCCATGCCCAGACTGCCGCCTGCCGACACGTTTGCGCCAGTCACGTTGATATCCTGCCCGGCACGCATCGTCAGCGCGTCCGTTGCGCTGATGGACGCGGTGTTACCCACGTCCGTACCGCTGAATCGTGTGGTGCCTTTGCCAACGCTCCACTGCTGAACGCGGGTCTGGTTGTTAATGCTCCCGCCGACGCTTTCCAGCGACACGCGCTTGCCGCTGATGGTCGAGCCAATATTGTTGATATCGCCCAGCGCGCTCAGGTTAAGGTTGCCCCCCGCGCTGACCAGCCCGGCGTTGAGGTTATCCAGGCTGTTGCTGCTGTCGACGTTCAGCTGGCTGGCGGCACTTATCGTGCTGCCGCTGTTGCTGACCTTCCCGCCCGCAAGCTGAACGTTATTGGCGGTAATGACGCTGCCGCGCTGGACGGTAACGTCTTTCGGCGAAAGATAGACTTTCGGGATCATCACCGTCTGTCCGTTAACGGTGGCGGATTCCCACCACAGCAGGCTGCCGTTCAGCGCTGCGACCTGCTCAGCCGTGAGCGATACGCCAAACTTCAGCCCCAGCTTTTGCTGCTGCGCGGCGGCGCTGTCCATCAGGTAGCGCATTTGCTCCATATCTGAACCGACGCCATTGATATAGCGGCTGCCGGTCAGGTTGAGGACGGCATTGCTGACGTAGCGGGTATCAAAGGCCGCATCGCCGAGGAAGCGATAGTCCCTTTCCGGGTTAAGTCCGAGTTTGCCGAGGAAATACGCCGAACCGAGGAACTGTTTTGTATCGGTAAAGGCGCTGTTGGTTTCGCGCGGCGCGTCGCCGGGCTTCATGCCCAGCAGCGCATGAAGATCGCGATACAGAGTCGAGTCAAGCTGCCCCAGACCGTCGAGCTTCGGGTTAACGGTGATGAGGTACGGGCTGTTTGGATCGCTCGCCGGAACGAAGTAGCCGTTTTTGCCCGACGGCAGCGGCCAGGCGCTGGTATCCGCCCCTTTGCCGAAGGCGTTGTCCAGCGCGCCGCCGGTGAGATCCTGTAACGCATCGCTAATCGCATCGCGCCACGCTGGGCCGCTTAGGGTGGTCGTGTCAGCACGGGTAAGGGACTGCGCTTTTTCAGCGCTGCCCACAGACGTTTTGCTGAGCGGGGTCAGCGCTGGCGCTGCCACGGTATTGCTAAAGCCAGCCGTGTTAGCGGTGGTCAGGGTATTGCTAATATCACGGGTGAAACGGGCGCTGATATTGCCGCCGGCCTGAATGACCGAGCGGAACGCTTCCCCCTCCGTCCATTCGGTTTCACGGCCTTTGAGGGTATATCGCAGTTTGGTGGTTGCGGGTTTCTCCGCATTGACGTCCCGGGACATGATTTCGCGGAGGTTATCGGCAGCCATATTCGCGTAGCCATAACCATCAGGATCGTAAGCGTAAACCATGTACTCGGTTGAAGAACCTGACTGCCAGCTTTGGTTACTGAGCGTGGAGCCTTTGAGCGAAATATCATTTTTGGCAAGGATCGTACTGGCCTGGTTACTCAGATTTCCGGCTTCAACGGCAAGATTATTACCGGACGCAATCCGTGCCACACCGCCCCTGCTGGTAACCGAGGTTCCTTTCTGACCAAGGATAAACTTCTGTTCTGGCGAGTCTCTAAAACCCGCATAGCTGTAACTGACAAACGTCTTTTCAACACAGCTACCGTTGGCGCCACAGCCACTAATTGCGCGTTGATATTCTCTTCTTATAACGCCGTAACTGCCCTCAGGCAGAAGGCTAATATCCACAGATAGGTTCGTGTTACCCAGCCCCGGAATAGCACTCTCGCCATCAATGCGCGTTTCCGTCACCTCCAGCCCATCACGCTCATTCAGCAAATACCCGGTCTTGACCGTAATATCGCCCTTCTGGGTTTCGATATTCCCCGAGCGGTTCACCACTTCCGTATTCGCCGCGCCCGCCGCATTTTTCTGCATCCACAGGCTATTGTCCGCGAGGATATCGCCGTACTGGTTATGAATACGATCCGCGAACAGTTTCATATTCTGCGCGGCGTACAGCAGCGCCGTGTTAAGCAGCGTGCCCGCCGCATTCACCATCATCGAGCCTGCGGTGCCGGTAAAACCGGCCAGCGTCACGTCGCTGCGGCTGATCAGAGTAATATCGCCGCCGCCCTGTAAACTCCCCTGCTCGTTGAAGGTCAGCTTGCTACCGCTGAACTGGCTGTTGCCGCTGCCCGTAACGATTTTCCCGCTGTTGGTCAGCGCGTTACCGGCGTTCAGCACAACCGCGTTTCCCTGCATCACTCCCTGGTTTGTCACCGCCCCCTGCGAGGTGACGGAGAGGGTGCTGCCCGCCGCCAGCGTCGCGGTGTGGGTAAAGGTGCGAACCAGATCCAGCGTGACGTTGCCGAGCGCCACCACCTGCCCCAGCAGGCTCACCCCGGTCGCGTTCACCCGCAGATCGCCTGCGCTAAACAGCGCGCCAGCCTGCTGATGATCAAGGGTATCGGCGGTGACCGTCAGCGCGCTGTTACCAAGCAGCGTGCCGCCGTTGGTCAGCGTGGTGTAATTCACCCGCAGATCCGCACCGTTCACCTTGCCGGTATTGCTCAGGGTGCTGCCAGTCAGATCGGCCCTTCCCGATGCTATCCAGGTGCCGCTGTTACTGGCCTTCGCCGCGTTAAGCACCAGCTGTCCGGCCTGCCACCAGCCGGTATTAATAAACTCCGGCGTGGAGAGGGTCATCTTGCCGCCCGACATCAGCTTGCCTGCGTTTTGCAGACGGCTGCTTGCGGTAACGCTGCTTTCCCCGTTGCCCTGAATAATTCCGGCGTTAGTAAGCGAGCCGGTCGAGAGGGCCAGCGCGTTCTGGCTCAGCAACACGCCCGCCGCCGCGTTGGTGGTCTCTTGCGCGGTGATATGCAGGCTGTTCTCACCCTGAATGCGCCCGCTGTTGGCGAGGTTTTTGGTGCTGACGGTGGTGGATTTACCCTGGATCTGCCCGGCGTTGTTCACGCCTGCCGACGTGAGGCTAAGATCGCCCGCGCTCAGCAGTTTCCCCGTCCTTTGGGTCAGGCCGTTGTTCAGCGTGACCCGCAGGCCGTTGACGCCCGTAATTTCACCGTTGTTCGCGAGCGCATCACCAGAAACCGTCAGACGGCTGGCGATCCACTGACCGTCGTGGGTTATGCCGAGCGCCTGAATGGCGGCGTCGCCGTTGGCGGTAATTTTACTGCCCGCGCTGCTGATGAGATTACCGCTGATGGCCAGGCGCAGCGCGTCGGCGCTTTGCAGCGAGCCGCTGTGGATCATATCGCTGGCGCTTAAAACGATTTTTTGACCCTGCCAAAGCCCTTTGCTGGTGACGCTGCCCGCGCTGACGTTCAGCTCGCCGGAGGTTAACAGCTTGCCCTTTGTCTCGTTGACCAGCGTCATCTGCGGCGCAGCCATCGCCAGCCGCGAGGCGAGCGTCAGCGCCTGAATACCGGTCATCGTTCCCTGATTGGTCACGCTGTCCTGATGCAGCGCCAGCGTGGCGGCCTGAAGCGTTCCGCTGTTGCTCAGCTGTTCGCCCTCTGCGGTCATTGCGCCCGCGCTCAGCGCCGCGCCGCGGTTGTCCAGGGTGGCGGCGCGCAGGGTGGCGTTGCCGTGACTCAGCAGCTCCCCGTGATTGCGTAACGCGCCGGACACCTGGGCCACCAGCGATCCGGCGGCCAGCAGCGTGCCGCTGTTGCGCCAGTCAGCGGCCGCAACGGTGATATCCTGCCCCTGCATATGACCGCCGCTGTACAGATCGGTGGCCGACAGCGTCAGAGTGCCTGCGGTCAGGCTGCGGGAAGCGTCGCCAGCGTTCAGGGTATCGCCCGCCATACTCAGGCTGCGGTTTCCCTGAATCAGCCCGGTGCTGGTGAGCTGGCCGTAATTAAGCACGACGCGATCCGCACTTAGCTCCCCGCTGTTGGTCAGCGTATTGCCGTTAAGATGCAGCGCGGTATCGCTGGTTATCACCCCGCGATTGTCCAGTTCCGGCACGCGCAGAGTGAGATCGGTGGTGCTGTAAATCAGCCCATTTTGCTTGTTAAGAAGCCGCGTGGCCTCAAGGGACAGGCTCTCGCTGCCCTGAATCAGGCCGCTGTTATTGATGTTCTGCCCGCGCATGGCCAGCGCGGGGGCGGTCAACACGCCGCTGTTGGTGAGCGCAGGGGCGTGGATGTTGATCAACGGCGCGCTGCTTTTACCGCTGTGCGTCAGGGAGCCTGCGTTGACCTCCAGCGCATTGCCCGCCGAGTGCGTTCCGCGCAGGTCCGCCGAGGCGCTCTGAATACGCAGGTTCCCTTCGGATTGCAGCCGCGCACCGTCAAGGGTGGTGAGGCTGTTGCTATTCAGGGTGAGATCGCCCGTGGCGGCCATATCACCGCCGAGCGTAGCCGTCCGCGCGGAGAGGTTCATCGCCCCTGCGCTGTTCAGCCCGCCGCTGTTGTGAAGCGTAGTGCTGTCGACGCCGATTTGTTTGCCCTTAAGCGTGCCGCGATTGTCGAAAGCGCTCGCCTTGACTCTCGCGCTCTCCCCGGCGCTCCACTGCCCGCTGTGGGTTAGGGTGCCGCCTTTTACGGAAAGTCCTTTCCCGGCGATAAGCGCTCCCTGAGTGGTCGCCCCTTCGCGGGTCTGAAGAGTGATATTTGCCGCCGCGTTGGCCTGGGCGGTCTGGCTCTGGGTAAAGGTTCCGGCGTTCAGGGCAAGATCCTGTCCCGCCGTCAGCCTGCCGCCGTTATGTGCGAGCGTGCCGCCCGCCGTCAGGTGCAGGTTTTTATCGCCAAGCAGGGTCGCGTTGTTGAGCATCAGATCCTGCGCGCTGTTGACGGTGAGATGCGTACCCGCTTTGTGCGCGCCGCTCAGCTGCACGCTCTGCCCGCCGGCAACGAGCGCCCCGCTGGCGAGGGTGTTGCTGAGGGAAAGTTTGCCGCTGGCATCAAGAGAAATATCCCCCTGACGCGCGTTCAACTCCCCGAGGTTAACCCCCAGCCCCTTTTCGCTGGAGACCAGACGAATGCGGTTGGCGTACATCCCGCCAAGCGCCCCGGTGTCTACCGCTACTTTCGGCGCGGCACCTTCGCCTTTCAGGGCGCTGACGCTGCCTTCCGGGGTGACGCGGTTGCTTCCGGCAATCACGCGCAGATCTTTCGCGTGAAGCTGAGCGTTGATCTCCGCCGCGCGGGCGATAATCGACACCGCGTCGCTCTGGCTGGCGTCCAGCCCCAGCCCTTCAACGACGATCGCGCCTTTGCTGACCTCCAGCGACTGTAGCTTTCCGCTGGCATCCAGCACCGGTTTTCCGGTCGTCAGCGTGGCGTTGGGGGTATTGATAAATCCGCAGCCGTTACAGGTGATGCCGTAAGGGTTCGCCACCATCACGTTGGCGGCTTTGCCCGCTACTTCGGTGTAGCCATTCAGCTGCGAGCGCGATGTCCCGGTGACTTCGTTAATGATGCCTTTCGCTTCCTGCCCGGCCTTCAGGTTGGGGTTACTCTGAACAACGCCGCCGAGCTGCGTCTGGACCATTTTCCCGGTGGCGTTATTGAGGATAAGCCCCTCTTTTCCCACGTTGTAGTCGGTGTATTTGTTATGGGAAATGCCGGACGCATTGGGCGTAGCGATGTCAATCACCGGCACGCCGTTCACTGCGCTATCCAGCCGCGTCGTGCCGGAAGGGGTAAGCGTAGCGGCCACCGCAGGCAGCATCGGCTGGGTTGCCAGCAATACGCTCAGCAACGCGCTCAGCGCGCGCTGTGTGAAATGAATCTGTTCCTGTTTCATCGTCCCTGATCCTCAGAAAGCCACGGATGCGCGGTAGTAAAGAGTGAGATGATCCGGCGCCATCCAGGCCGGATAGTGCAGCGGCGTGCCGAGCGTAAGCTGGGCGGCGTACCATCGATGGCTGACGGTCAGGCCGAACGCCGCGCCCCAGACGGTGCCGCTGGCATAGGGGTCAACCGCGTCTTTTTTCAGCCAGCCCCCGTCCACGGCGGCCATCGCGCCGATCTCGCCCACCCACGGCAGGGTAAAGAGCAACGCGCTGATTTCGTTTCGCCAGTAGCCGCCGTTATCCCCGGAGAGGTACTGCTCTTTAAAGCCGCGCACCGAGCTTTCCCCGCCGAGCGTGAGGCGCTCGCTGCCGTAGAGCCGGTCGGGCGACCACTGAAAATAGAGGCTGCTCAGCCAGCACAGGCTCTCGCTCAGAGGACGCTGATAGCTGGCATTGACGCTCCCTTTGCGGAACTCCGCTTTCGGCACGTCGCCCCGTTTGTCGCTATCGTCCTCTGCGTCAAACCAGGGGACGCCCCGGGTAAAGCTGGGGTTTAGCGTGGCGACGCCGGAGGCGATTTTTTGCGTGTGGCTAATGCCCAGCGATGCGCTGGAGAGCCTGCGGCTGCTGGTCGCCAGCAGGGTGTCGTCGAGGTAGTTGTGGTTGTTCCGGTGCGTCACGCCCGCCGAGACGCTGGTTTTGATATCGCCATTGCGAAACAGCACCCACGAGCCGTTCAGGCGATGCGTTTCGCTGTCGCCGCTGGAGCGCCACAGGTAGCCGTTGTTATCAAGCACGCTAAGGTAGTTGCTCCAGCTGTAGCTGTAGTCCAGCAAGCCGTAGCCGTAAGGTACGCTGAGCCCGGCGGCAAAATTCTGCGCATCATGGCTAGTCGAAAAATCGCTGCTGCGCCCGCCGCTGACAAACCATTTATCGGCCAGTCCCAGCAGGTTGTTTCCGTACAGCGCGCCGTTAAGCTGGCCGGTGCCGGTGCTTTTCTGCCCGCTGTTATCGAAGCTCACGGAGCCGCTGAACGGAAATTCCGGCGTGGCGGTCAAATTCACAATCGAATAGCCCGGCTCGTCGCCCGGTAAAATTTCAATTTCTACGGGCGTCTTGCGCACCCGGTTCAGCTGCTCCATACCCTGCTCGATGTCGCGCAGGTTGAGGACCTTCCCCTCCATCCGGGGAAAGGTCATATGCAGCGTGCGGGCGGGAACGCCTTCCAGGCGGATTTGCTGAAGCTTGCCTTCCAGCACGGCGATATGCAGCTCGCCGCCGGAGAGATCCTGCTCGGTTAAAAACGCCCGGCTGGTGACGTAGCCCCGGCTGATGTACCAGTCGGACACCGCATGGGTAATTTGCGTTAAATCCGCCCTATCCAGACACTGTCCGAGCCAGGGCGCCGTCAGCCTGTTCGCGGCGGTGAGTGACAGCAGACGCGCATTCAGCAGATCTATGCGATTGATCACAAAGCAGCGGCCCGCTTCCGCAGAGGTGCTGGCGGCCCGAGCAGGCTCCGGCAGGACAATGCTGCGCTCCAGTTCTTCGCGCTGGCGCTGGTTGGTTTCCAGAAAATGCTGCTGCTGTTGCTCAACGGCGCTTCTGTCCGCGGGGGACAACATTGCCCCCTGAAGCGTGCCTGAAACCAGCATGGCAGCGCCTAAAATCACTCTCTTCCCTGACATATCCACGCTCCCTGCGCGATGTCCGTTTACGGACCTGTCGATAAAAAAGCGAGCAACTTATTTCAAAATGTAAGCGCTGTAAATTGGAGCTTTTTAAACCACTTCCTTTTCGGATTTTGACCCGGGACAGGTTCTGAGAGCCCCGTACGGCGAAAAACTAAAGAAATCCCCCGTCGCGCCGATCATCATCCGTGTGTATTATTTCCGGTAGCTTTCTCAACAACTATCCTTAACTCAAATACTTAAGCGTTAATGCGAAAGGCATCATGAGCACACCGATCAAACGTCTGGAAATCATTAAAAATGCCATCGAGCTGGAAGATGACGACATCATCCAGAGCCAGCTGGCACGACTGAAAAGTGAAGCGTTTGACGATGGGCTACAGGCGATCGTCGGGGCGCTTGAGCAGAAGAATTACACCGCCGCGCTTCGGGCGATTATCAGCTGGTTGCAGAGCCAGCGGGCGATTACCCAGTGGCGCGATCCGCAGGTGGCGGCGAGCAGGCTGGAGCTGAAAGCGCTGGAGGAGCGTCTGCGGGATTTGATTGACCGCCGCAACGCCCGGGTGCAGCAGTTGGATGAGTTTAACGACCTCTACTTCTCCCGCCTCGGGCCGCTGATGCAGCAAATACTGTCCCTGCGCAAAACGCTGGCGGAGCTGAACCTGCGCCGTCAGCAGGCGGAGGCGCGTCGTCGGGAAGAAGATTACCGCCGCTGTCAGCTTTATATGGCGCAGGCGGTTGAGGTGCTGGCCTCCCTGACCCAGCGCTGGCGCGAGCTGCCCGCCGAGTCGGTGCAGGCCGCCGAGGCGCGTAAACATCTTCAGCAGCAAAGCAACCTGATTGCCAACCTGCTGGCGGAAGCGCTGGAGCTGGAAAGCGGGCTAACGCGTGAAGAGGAGCCCGCGCGCCAGGCGCGGGACGAGGCCAACAGCGAGTATGAAAAATACCGCGAGCAGCATCAGGACGTGGAAAAACGGCTGCGCAAAGGCAAAAACCTCTCGGAAGAGGATCGGAACGAGCTGAAACGGCTCTGGCGTCAGGCGAGCAAGCTTTGCCATCCGGATCTGGTGGCGGACGATCTGAAGGAAGAGGCGAACGCGATGATGGTGCAGCTGAATCAGGCGAAACAGCGCGGGGACGTTAAAGCGATCCGCTCGCTGGTGGCGCGACTACAGCAGGGCTTTGAGCCGCTGATGGCGAGCGACCGGCTGAACGATCTGGAGCGTATCCGCAAAAAAATGGCTCAGGTGCGCGAGCAAATCGACACCCTGGTGAACGAGCTGGCGGAGCTTGAAAAAGAGGAGTCGTGGCTGCTGGTCTCCTCGCTGAACAATATGGAAGCCTACTTTGCCCAGCAGGAGAAAGCCCTGCACGAGGTGCGCGCTTCGCTCGAACTTCAGGTGAACGAAGCGCAGCTGGATTCGGCAGCCTGATTATTTGGCGTGCCAGTACGCGCTGGCACGCACAAGCTGTTGGTCGATAGCCGCGGTTTCAAACTGACGGCTCAGGCTTTTCACCACCTTCCCTTCCCCGGTCAGCCAGATAAAGTAATCCTCCGCCGGAACGGTGAGCGCCGCCAGATGCTCAGCCACCGCCTGCTCGCTGTGGCCGACAACCCAGGTGATGTTAAATCCGCTCAGATGCGCCAGATAGTCTTTATAAGAGGCGTCGCCCACGGTCACCACCGCGTGGATTTCCGGGCGTACCGGCAGCGCGGCGATGGCCTCCAGGCGGCGGCGCAGCGCGGGCATGCCGGACTCGTCGCAGACGTACAGCTGCCAGGCGTAATCTTCCGGTACCACCAGCGAGCCGCGCGGACCGCCGATGGTCAGCGTGTCGCCCGGTTTTGCCCCAAGCGCCCAGCGGCTGGCAATTCCGCCGTCGTGGATAAAGAAATCAAGCACCAGCTCGTTGCGCGCCGCGTCAAACAGCGGCGTATAGTCGCGCGTCTGCGGGCGAACGCCCTCGCCCCAGTCGATACCCTCTTCCGTTACGACGGGCGGCACAAAGGTCGTGCCCGGTTCCGGGAAGAAGACTTTGGTGTGGTCGTCGAAACCGCGAGAGCTAAAGCCCTCCAGCGCCTCGCCGCCTAACACGATGCGCTGAAAGCCGGCGCTGACCCGCTCCGCGCGGAGCACGGTCAGCTCGCGAAAGCGCAGGTCGTTACGGACGCGTTGTGGATAGCGTGTGGATGTCATAATTAAGCCCTTTTAACGTGAATACGATATATCTAAATTATTTTTAGATGATAATGATTGCTATTAAGGCGGAATGCAAGGGTTTTTAGATTGCATCTAAATATATCTTAGATATAGTTTAGATATATCAGTTATGAGGAATTGACCATGCGACATGAACACGAAGGCGGCGGACGTCGACCGCGATTTTTCGGCCACGGCGACCTGCGGCTGGTGATTCTGGATCTGCTGACGCGTAACGCCAGCCACGGTTACGAGTTGATTAAAGAGATCGAGAATTTGACCCAGGGGAACTACACCCCAAGCCCCGGCGTGATCTACCCGACCCTCGATTTTTTGCAGGATCAGGCGTTTATCAGCATTAAAGAAGAAGAGAACGGGCGTAAGCAGATTTCAATTACCGTCGCCGGACAGCGCTGGCTGGATGAAAATCAGGAGCAGCTTGAGAACATTCAGGTGCGAATTAAAGCCCGCTGCGTCGGTTTTCAGCTGCGCAAAAACCCGCAGATGAAGCGGGCGCTGGATAATTTTAAGGCCGTGCTGGATCTTAAAGTGAATCAGGGAGAGCTCAGCGACGCGCAGCTTAAGCAGATTATCGGCGTAATCGACCGCGCGGCGCTGGAGATCTCCCAGCTGGATTAAGCCGGAGCGTGCTCGCTCACGCGGAAGACGCGTACCAGCGCTTTCAGGTGCATCGCCTGTTCGTTAAGCGATGCCGCTGCCGCCACGGACTCCTCCACCAGCGCGGAGTTCTGCTGGGTGGTGGCGTCAATCAGGCCAATCGCGCTGTTAATTTGCGAAATGCCCTCCGTCTGTTCATGGCTGGCCTGGCGAATGTCGCGCAGGATCATGTCCATTTCCTCAACGTTCCCGACCATACCGTTGATCAGCGTGCTCGCCTTCTCAACGAGATTCATCCCGTCCTGGGTCTGGCTGGTGGAGCTTTCAATCAGCTGGCGAATTTCGCTCGCCGACGAGGCGCTCTTCTGCGCAAGCTGGCGCACTTCGCCCGCCACCACCGCAAAGCCGCGCCCGTGCTCGCCAGCCCGCGCCGCTTCTACCGCCGCGTTCAGCGCCAGGATGTTGGTCTGGAAGGCAATGGCGTCGATCAGATCGATAATGTCGGACATGCGGTTGGAGGTTTCGTTAATCAGGCGCATTTTGCTGGTCACCTGCTTCATCATCTCGCCGTTGCTTTTCACTACCGTGGCGGCATCCGCCGAGAGGGTGGTGGCTTCCCCGGTATGGGAGGCGGTGTTTTTCACCGTGGCGGTGATCTGCTCCATCGATGCGGCGGTCTGCTCGACGGAGCTGGCCTGCTCTTCCGTGCGCGCGGCCAGATCCTGGTTCCCCGCAACAATCTGCGCGGCGGCGCTGGAGATATTCTCGGAGCCGGACTGCACCTGCTGCACGATCTCCAGCAGGCGGGTTTTCATCTCCATCAGCGCGTGCAGCAGTAGCCCGGTTTCATCCTTCCCGTGCGAGGTAATGCTGCGCGTCAGATCGCCCTCGGCAATCGCCTCCGCAAAATCCACCGCCTTGCCCAGCGGACGGGTAATGGAGCGCACAATGAACCAGCCGATCGCGCTGCCCATCGCCACGCTGAACAGGGTAATCGCAATCAGCATCAGGCGGTTGGTTTTGAAATCGCCGTCCACCTGCGTTCCCGCGCGTTGCATCTCGGCGTCCTGAATCGCAATCAGCTCCTGTACTTTGGCTTTATAAGCCTGTTGCAGGCTGAGGGTGTTGGTCATCATCTCCTGAATCGCCCCCGCGCGATCGTTGTTCTGTACCGCCTGTAAAATACGGTAGCGGGAGTCCAGGTACTGCTGACGCACCCCGCGAATATCCGCGAGCACCCGCTGCGATTTGCCGTCGGGCAGCGCGTTATTCAGGTCGCCCAGGATAACGGTGATGCGCTCGCTGATCGCCTTCAGATGCTGCTGCGACTGCGCCGTGTAGGTGCCCTGGTCATCCAGCAGCATCAGCTGCTGCGTGCTGATAAATTCCTGGAAGTTGTCGATTAACTGATTGGCTTTTACCGTGGTTGGGTAGTCATTGCCGATGATGGACTGCATCCCGTTGTTCGCCCGGTTCAGGCTCATCAGGGATAAACTTGCGCTGACCACCATCAGGACAATAAAGAATCCAAACGCCAGAAATAATTTTGTGCCGATCTTTACGTCATGTAAGAACATATTTACTCCATCAAGGTGATTATTTCTCAGACGATCGCTGTTATCGGTAACGAATCCGCTAACTTTATGACTTTGATCGTTTTTTTATTTCATAACCCGCGCAATGGATAGGCTAAGACTATTAATAGACAGGCATTGATCGTTATACCGCCAGCGGAAAGGGGTTTACTGAAATAGCATCGGGGAAATCAGGCTTAGGCTGAGATAAATAACTGAGCAAGTTTTTTTAGTTATTTAATATAAAATTAACATATCGCCTGAATAATAACGGCATAGCGGGGGAAAAATAAAGCCGCTTATCCCGTGAGGAATAAACGGCTTTTACGGGAACCTGACGGCTTAGTGCAGCACGGTGACCGCATCCTCCAGCCGTCCGGCGCGGTGCTTCACCATCGCCGAGATCTGGGCGCTCTCTTCTACCAGATCGGCGTTTTTCTGGGTGATGCTGTCCAGCTCGGCCACGGCGCGGGTTAATTCAGACAGCCCGGTGGCCTGTTCGGAGGTGGAGTGGCTGATCTGGGCGATAAGCTGGGTGACGTTTTTCACCTGCTCGACGATATCGTCCATCGTGCGCCCGGCAGCGTGAACCTGATCGGAGCCAGACTGCACCTTGCTGGCGCTGGCATCAATCAGCTTGCGGATATCGTTTGCCGCGTTGGCGCTGCGGCTTGCCAGATGACGCACTTCCCCCGCCACCACCGCAAAGCCTTTGCCCTGCTCGCCCGCCCTTGCCGCTTCAACCGCCGCGTTCAGCGCCAGAATATTGGTCTGGAAGGCGATGTCGTTGATAAGCGAGGTGATGGAGCCGATCCGCTGGGTGCTGTCGGCGATATCGTCCATGGTTTTCACCACGGTTTGCATGGCGTGTCCGCCCTGGCTAGCCGCGCTGCTGGCCGCCACGGAGAGTTTATCCACCTCGGCGGCGGTCTCCGAATTGCTCTGCACCGACGCGGCCATCTGGTTCATGGTCGCGACCGTCTGCTGCACGTTGGCGACGGTCTGACGGGTGCGGTCGTTCAAATCTTCATTCCCCTGCGCCAGCCTGTCGCTGCCGTCGCGCACGCTCACCACCTGGCTTGAAACGTCGTTGATCAGCCAGCGGCACATTAACCCCAGCTGCCCGACCGCGCGCAGGGTCAGCCCCAGCTCGTCGCTGCGGTTAAGGTGCTGCACGCTGTTGCGCTCCCCGGTCGCCACCTTCAGCGCCTGACGCGCCACGTTCTCTACCGGGCGAACAATCTGCTGCTCGAACAGCAGCGTGCCGAGCAGCATCACCACGGCGCTTGCCGCCAGCGGTGCCCAGCCGGCGGCGGTAGTCAGCAGCGTGGCGGCCAGGGCCGCAAACAGCACCGCCATCACTCCGCGCACCCGCCAGCGCAGCGGCATCGACGGGAGTTTCCCGAGCCAGCCCTTGCGCACCACCAGCCCTTTATGCACCCGCTTGTTGCAGCGCCCCGCGTTCAGCGCCTGATATAAAGGCTCCACGGCGGCGATCTCCTCCTGCGTCGCGCGAACGCGAATCGACATATACCCGGTGGTCTGGCCGTTACGCACCATCGGCACGGCGTTCGCCCGCACCCAGTAGTGATCGCCATTTTTACGGCGGTTTTTGACGATCCCGCTCCAGGGTTCGCCCTGTTGCAGCGTGTACCACATGTCGGCAAAGGCCGCTTTCGGCATATCAGGATGGCGCACCAGGTTGTGCGGCTGGGCCAGCAGCTCGTTCAGCGTGTAGCCGCTTACCTGCACAAAGGTGTCGTTAGCGTGGGTGATGTAGCTTTGCAGATCGGTGGTCGACATTAAGGTGGTGTCAGCATCCAGAGGATATTCGTTCTGGGTGACCCAGGAAGAAGAGGACATTATTGGCATCCCTTGCAGGTTATTTGAATGTTAATTTTGTGGGTTAATCTTTTTTCGGCGGTAAACAGTTTATCTTTAGTTGTTAAATTTGATTGAGATCGCAAATCCGCCATAAACCGCACCTTTTGTGCGTTTTTCTAATCGATTGATTTAGAATACTTTCGAAGAGAAATTACTTACAAAGTATGACCTGTTAATGTCCACTTAAGCAGTGCCCTGCACCACCTCAGTGCAATTGAGCTCATGTACAGTGCAAACGCCCCCGTCGTCCCTGCCGCTTCATCCCGTTTGGCCTGCATCGGCATGATTAAATATTGCGCAACATATTTTAAACCTGGCGTTTATCCCGATTTTTGTTAAGGCACCGGAAGTGGCGTAATCCCTGCAATACTTATCTCAGTATCATGTGATACGCGATCCCCGGGAGCATATTTTGAACAGGTTACCTTCCAGCGCCTCGGCTCTTGCCTGTACCGCGCACGCACTGAATCTCATCGAAAAGCGAACGCTTGACCATGAGGAGATGAAACAACTTAACCGTGAGGTCATCGACTACTTTAAAGAGCATGTGAATCCTGGTTTTCTGGAGTATCGCAAATCTGTTACCGCTGGCGGGGATTACGGAGCCGTAGAGTGGCAGGCGGGAAGTCTGAATACGCTTGTCGACACCCAGGGACAGGAATTTATCGACTGCCTGGGTGGTTTCGGTATTTTCAACGTGGGGCACCGTAATCCAGTTGTGGTTTCCGCCGTACAGAATCAACTCGCGAAGCAACCGCTTCACAGCCAGGAACTGCTTGATCCCCTTCGCGCCATGCTCGCGAAAACGCTGGCGGCCTTAACGCCCGGCAAGCTCAAATACAGCTTCTTTAGCAACAGCGGCACGGAGTCGGTCGAGGCGGCGCTTAAGCTCGCCAAGGCGTACCAGTCCCCGCGCGGCAAATTCACCTTTGTTGCCACCAGCGGCGCGTTCCACGGTAAATCGTTAGGCTCGCTGTCGGCGACCGCCAAATCGACGTTCCGTAAACCTTTCATGCCGCTGCTGCCGGGCTTCCGTCACGTTCCCTTTGGCGACATCAACGCAATGCGCACCCTGCTGAGCGAATGCCGTAAAACCGGGGATGACGTGGCGGCGGTGATCCTTGAGCCTATTCAGGGCGAAGGCGGCGTGATCCTGCCCCCGCAGGGTTATCTGCCCGCCGTGCGTCAGCTGTGCGATGAGTTTGGCGCGCTGCTGATCCTCGACGAAGTGCAGACCGGAATGGGGCGCACCGGCAGGATGTTTGCGTGCGAGCATGAGAACGTGCAGCCGGACATTCTGTGCCTGGCGAAGGCCCTCGGCGGCGGCGTGATGCCGATTGGCGCGACGGTGGCCACCGAAGAGGTCTTCTCGGTGCTGTTCGACAACCCGTTCCTGCATACCACCACCTTTGGCGGCAACCCGCTCTCCTGTGCGGCGGCGCTGGCGACCATCAACGTGCTGCTGGAGCAAAACCTGCCTGCGCAGGCGGAGCAGAAAGGCGACATGCTACTGGACGGCTTCCGCCAGCTGGCGCGGGAATATCCGGATCTGGTGCAGGATGCGCGTGGCAGAGGAATGCTGATGGCGATTGAGTTTGTCGACAACGAAATCGGCTACAGCTTCGCGAGCGAGATGTTCCGCCAGCACGTGCTGGTGGCCGGAACGCTCAACAACTCGAAGACGATCCGCATTGAACCGCCGCTCACCCTAACCATTGAGCAGTGCGAGCTGGTGCTCAAAGCGACCCGAAAAGCGCTCGCGGCGCTACGGGTTAGCGTGGAAGAAGCGTAAAGTAATATTGCCGGGCGAGCCCTCTTCTCGCCCGGCCTTTATCAGGTAAATCTAACGTTCCAGCCCGCCGGTGTAAGAATTTACTTACAAAAACAGGGGTTATTTACAACCCCTATTCTGATTTCAGAAAAGTTGTTCGTGTCTAAAAATTAAAACATTATTCCGGTCGTGTCATAATTCCCGTCACAGGCTGCGTAATATTCACAGCATCAATATTATGTTAATGGTAACCGAACATTATTCCAGGAATATCCGTACATGTTTAAATTAAACGTCGATGAGTTAAACGGCGACGCTTTGCATGCCTTTTCCTTTGCTCACAATACCAAACCGACATTAGCCACCGAAACCTTATTCAATGCGCTGATGCCAGCCGGGAAACCGTTTGAATTAGAACAGGGAAAAACCCACTACCTGAGTCCTGACCGGGAAAATGCAGGGATTATTTTGTTTGAACACGGAATATGTTCAATATGTCATGTGGGCAACGATCTGTTCATTTCCAGCATGTTCTCACCCGCAATATTAGGGCTGATTGACGGATATAGCGTATTTTATGAAGTCCCTTCCCGACCGCAGCATTATCTTTATGCCGAAACGTTGTGCTATGGAAAATTTGTCGCGCTGAATGACTTTGTTCGCATCTGCGATGAACAGAACCTGTGGCACGACGTTGCCCGTATTCTGGCGCACCGGCTGATGGTAATGAGCGCCCGCGAGGAGGAGCTGCTGGGCGTGGACTCCTATCTTAAGGTCCGCACCCTGCTTATCGAGCTGAACGCCTACCCGGAAGAGTACCGCTTGCAAATCCAGGTACTCAATTTTATTCAGCGCCGCACCAATATTTCGCGCAGTCGCGTCATGGCAATATTATCCGAGCTTCGCAAAGGGGAATATATTACCATCGACAACGGCAAACTTATTGCCATCGAACAGAAACTTCCCGCCGCATTTTAAGTCACTCTACGCCGCGTTCTGCGGCGTATCTTCCCTTTTGCTTTATTTCATTAAATAATATTAATTCAGATAGCTGACGCCTGTAGTTGTCTATACAGGATATAATCAGACGTTAAAAATCTACGCCCCTCTGTCAAGGCCTTAAGACCTGTCTTATGTTGGACTGATTTAACAATTTTAATTCACAAACAACTTTGTAAAACTATTCCCCGAGCTGATACGGAACATCCTCATCAGAAGATTTAATTTCCTGGCTAATTATTATGGCTTACGCCTTTTATTGCCAAGAGGAAGTGAAATCATGGAAAAATCCAAAATAAGAGAACAGGTTTACATATGAAAAACGCATTTGTGATTAAGAGTCTGGCAGCAGCAGTGATTATGGCAGCAGGCATTTCTTCAGCAATGGCTGGAACCAGCGGCGCAACCTCTAACACCGTGCAGGGCGGTACCGTTGAGTTTAAAGGTGCTGTGGTTGATGCAGCCTGTGCGGTAACTGCCGACACCGCAAACCAGATCGTTACCCTGGATCAGGTTCGCCTCGCGACCTTCACCGGTAAAGACACCGTGGCTAACCAGAAAACGCCTTTCTCTATCAAACTGGCTGACTGCGACACCACCACCTCTACTCAGGCTTCTGTAACCTTCGACGGTAACGCAGCAGACGGCGAAGCTGGCGTGCTGGCTAACACCGCGGGCGCAGGCTCTGCGTCTGGCGTAGGCATCCAGATTTATGACAAAGACGGTTCTGCGCTGGATCTGGGTAACGCGTCCCAGGCCGTTACGCTGATCGACGGCGACAACACCCTGAACTTCACTGCGGATTACTACCAGACTGCCGACACCGCAACCGCGGGCAGCGTAGACACCACGGCAACGTTTAACGTGACCTACCAGTAATTCCACACCAGGGAGCACGACACGCCACGGACGGTGTTTTCACGACTGAAAGAGGCTGGTATGAAAACACGCTTCATCACACTCGCTTGCCTTGGCACGCTTTTACTACCCGCACTGGCGCAGGCTGGCGGCCATCAACACGTGACGATTAAAGGCGGCAACGTTGAATTTCAGGGGGCCGTCGTCAATGCGGCCTGCACGGTAGAGGCAGACAGTCAGCATTTACAGGTGCAGATGGGGCAGGTCCGCTCAAGTGATTTTCGCGGACTCGGCAGCTGGACCAACCCACAGGCCTTTACGCTGACGCTCAAAGATTGCGATACCACCGTGAGCCAGCAGGCGGGCATTACGTTTCGCGGGCAGACGGATAAAAAGGATCCCGGCGTACTGGCTATCGTCGATGGCGCACAAAGCGCACAGGGCGTAGGGCTGGGACTGTTTGACGCCATGGGGAACCAAATTATCCCTAACCAGCAGCCCCTGAACTTCACCACCTTAGAGGACGGGACGAACCAGCTGAGGTTCACCGCGCGCTACCGGGCGACATCAAGAACCGTGGTTGCCGGTGAGGCCAATGCCCAGACCTGGTTCACCCTGACCTATCTGTAACTACCGACCTATCTATTTCTGGCAAAAGTCTAAAGGCTCACTATGTCTGTTATTTCTACGCTTCGTCGCGTACTCGCGATGACGATTCTTTTCACGGCAGCCGCCAGCGCGGCGCCGAACGGCGGCGTTTCATTAGGCGCGACCCGCGTGATTTATCCGCAGGGCAATACGCAGGTTTCACTCGCAGTGAATAATACCGATCCGAAGGCCGTGTTCTTAATTCAGTCCTGGATTGAAAATGCCCAGGTAAATAAAAGCAGCGATTTCGTCATTACGCCGCCTTTATTTGTGATGAAGCCGAAGAAAGAGAACACGCTGCGCATTATGTACGTCGGCCCGAATAACCTGCCGACCGATCGCGAAAGCCTGTACTGGGTGAACGTCAAAGCGATCCCGTCCGGCAGCAAAGAGACCGCAAATAAAAACACGCTTCAGATTGCCGTGCTGAGCCGCATCAAGCTCTTCGTTCGTCCGAAAAATCTGCCGATGGCCTCCATTGATGCGCCGGCAAAACTGCGCTTCCACACCAGCGGCAGCACCCTGACCATCAAGAACCCGACGCCGTATTACATGACGCTGGTGCAGATGCACGCGGGTCTCGCCACGCTGCCTACCACCATGGTGGCGCCGATGTCGCAGGTAGACGTGAAGCTTCCGGCGAATGCCCAGGGCGAAATCAGCTACCAGACGGTGAATGACTACGGAGCCAACAGCCCAACACTAAAAGCCACTATGGATTAACCTCAGACAGGTCGGCTAACTCATGACTCTACGAATGAACAGGATCGCCCGCGCTATGGCGCAGGTGCTATCAACCCGCCGCAATGTTTACCGCATTATTTTGCCGGCAGCAATTACGCTTCTGCCGCTGCAATCCTGGGCGGATAACTATTTTAATCCGGCGTTTTTATCGGACGACCCTCATGCCGTTGCCGACCTTTCCCATTTTGAAAAAAGCGATAGTCAGGCACCGGGGAAATACCACGTTGATATTTATCTCAACGATGAGTTTGTCGACGCTGAAGATGTGACGTTTGCGGCGGCGAAAAATAAAAATGACGCCAAAGACGACACCGGCCTCCAGCCCTGCTTTACCGCAGGGCGCATGGAAGGCATGGGCATCAACATGAAGGCCTTCCCTGAGCTGGCGAAGCTGGCGCCCGAGCAGTGTGTGCCGATCAACGCCATCCCTGACGGGGCGACGGAGTTCGACTTTGAGCACCAGCGTCTGAACATCAGCGTGCCGCAGGCGGCAATGAAGCAGAGCGCGCGCGGCTATATTCCGCCAGAGCAGTGGGATCAGGGGATTAACGCCCTGCTGCTGAACTACGATTTTTCCGGCAGCAACAGCGGGGGAAACAGCGACGAAGACAGCTACTATCTGAACCTGCAAAGCGGCCTGAACCTGGGCGCGTGGCGGCTGCGTGATTACTCCACCTGGAACTATTCCCGCGGCGAGGGCGATACCCAAAACGAATGGGAACATATCAGCACCTACGTGGAACGCACCATCGCGCCGTTAAAGGGCGAGTTAACCGTCGGTGAGAGCTACACCCCGTCCGACGTGTTTGACAGCCTGGGCTTTCGCGGCGTGCAGATCGCCTCCGATGACAACATGCTGCCGGACAGCCTGAAAGGGTTCGCCCCGACGGTGCGCGGCATCGCCAAAAGCAACGCCAAAGTGACCATCCGACAAAACGGCTACGTCATCTATCAGACCTATGTCTCACCGGGCGCGTTCGCGATTAACGATCTCTACCCCACCTCGTCGAGCGGTGATTTACAGGTCACGGTTCACGAGAGCGACGGCAGCGACAACAGCTTTACCGTGCCTTACTCCGCCGTACCGCTGTTGCAGCGTGAAGGCCGACTCAAGTACGCCTTCACCGCCGGTAAGTACCGCAGCACTAACGACGACCAAAATGACGATAACTTCGTCCAGGCCACGGCGCTCTACGGGCTGGTACACGGCTTTACCCTCTACGGCGGCTCACAGGCGACCAGCGATTACCACGCCTTTGCCTTAGGGCTGGGGCTGAACATGGGCGACTTCGGCGCCGTGTCGGTGGACGTCACCCAGGCCAACAGTACCCTGGTGGACGGCAGCCAGCACGACGGGCAGTCGATGCGTTTCCTGTACGCGAAAGCGCTGAACAACATCGGCACCAACTTCCAGCTGCTGGGCTATCGCTACTCCACCGAAGGTTTCTATACCCTCGACGAAACCACCTACAAGCATATGCACGGCTATACCGGTGACGACGAGTGGAAGGATGAGGATCACGACGGCAAGCAGGACGACCCGGTGTGGACCGATTTCTACAACCTGGCCTACACCAAAAAGGGCAAGATCCAGCTCAACATCTCCCAGCAGGTGGGGGATATGGGGTCGGTCTTTATCACCGGCCAGGAGCAGACCTACTGGAACACCGACGAAAAAGATCGCCTGTTCCAGGTGGGCTATAACGGCAGCTGGCAGGATATCTCCTACAGCCTGACCTACAACTACAACATTTCGCCGGGCCAGGAGGAGTCAGACCAGGTCTACGCCTTCAACGTGTCGCTGCCGATTGGCAAATGGCTGTCCGGCAACAGCAATGCCGATCTCTATCGCTCGGCGAACACCACCAACGCCAGCTTCAACATGAACACCGACCGGCATGGCAATACCACCCAGAGCACCGGGATCAACGGCACCCTGCTGGCGGATAACAACCTGAGCTACAACGTGCAGGAGAGCTACGGCAACCACGGTACGGGCGACAGCGGCAACGCCAGCCTGAACTACCAGGGCACCTACGGCAACCTGAAGGCCGGGTACAACTATAGCGATGGCTATCACCAGACCAACTACGGCGTCAGCGGCGGCGTGGTGGTTCACCGCAACGGCGTGACCTTAAGCCAGCCGCTGGGCGACACCAATATTCTGGTGAAAGCGCCGGGCGCGGCGGGCGTCGAGCTGGAAAACGCCACCGGGGTGAAAACCGACTGGCGCGGCTATGCGGTCATCCCTTACGCCACCACCTATCGCCAGAACCGCGTGGCGCTCAACACTAACTCCATGGGACAGAACATCGATATTGACGATGCGGTGACCAACGTGGTGCCCACTCAAGGGGCGATGGTGCGCGCTGAATTTACCGCTCACGTCGGCGTGCGCGCGCTTATGACGCTGCTGCACAACGGCAAACCCGTACCGTTCGGCGCAATGGTGAGCCAGAAAGGCGGGAGCAGCACCATAGTCGGCGACGAGGGGATTGCCTATCTGGCAGGGCTGCCGCTCGCGGGCGCGCTCGACGTGCAGTGGGGTCAGGGAAGCGATCAGCACTGCAAAGTGCAATACCAGCTACCGGAAAACGCGACCACGCAGCCGGTGAACAAGATCAGCGAAAGGTGCCAATAATGATACGTACACTTTTTAAAACCAGCTTATTCCTGTTTTGCACCGTCATCCTCTGGTGCAAGGCCGACAACGCGATGGCGACCTGCGCCCTGACGTCAGCGACGGCAAGCGTGACGATCACGCAGGATTACAATTTCAAAACCAACAGTAATGGTTCGTCCGTTTTGGGTAACGGCACGGCCAATACCTTCTGGAGCGGTCAGCAGGATGAACAGTACTCCTGCCCACAATCCACCAAAGCGCTCTATTTTTGTTCAACTGACGATCAGATGACGGGCGGAGGAACATCAACGGTTCTTGGGCCGGGTATTTCTGGCGGGGCCTATGCCTACGACGGTGGCTCATGGACCACCATTGAATATAGCGGCTGTTTTGGTGTGTCAACATCCGGGATATATAACGCAACAGGAACGCTGCCGGGGAGTTTGGTGAAATGGAAATATGCCGGGGTGAAACTCATCATCACTGATTCGAACCAGGCCAGAAATGTCACGGTCACTAACAAGCTTGTAGGCACGATTTTCCTGACAACGGAATTGTTAAACAAAAAAACAATTGGGGGTACTCCTCTCACCCGCGTTTACCTGACCGGCACCATCCACATCCCGGCCTCCTGCAAGCTCTCGTCCGGCTCAACCATTGTGCTGCCGGACACCTACTCAGGCGAGTTCAGCAAAGCCGGCGCGGGCGGAAAAGTCGGAACGGGAACCAGCCAGACCATGTCAATTGCCTGCCTGGGCGGGAGCGATAGCGCCACGATTGACCTGCATGTCTCCACCAGCAAAGTCTCCGGGGACGATATTGTCACCTCTAATCCGGACGTTGGCGTGCGCGTTCTGGATGGCAGCGGCAATACCGTATCGGCGAATAACGGCAAGGTGTCTGCGACCCTGAGCGCTGGCGCGGTCAACGTACCGTTCAGCTATGTGCCGGTCGCCATTACCGGAAAAAACCCGGCGCCGGGGGACTACTCCGCGATTGAAACCATTTCAGTCACCATCCCGTAAGGCAAGGAGCAGCAATGAAACGTTTCGTACTCCTGCTGGGGCTGTTTAGCGCGGCCTCCCACGCGGACACGCAGATTGGCAACTGGAACATCACTATACAGGGCAAGGTGCTGGCCTCTTCCTGCGACCTTGAGAGCGTGGATCAGACCGTGTCGCTGGGCCACTTCTCCACCACAACCTTTAAGAATGTGGGCGATACCAGCACCGACACGCCGGTGAAACTCCTTCTGAAAAACTGCGGTGAAAACATCGTTGGCGCAAAGGTGACCTTTAGCGGCGTTTCGAATCCCGACAATCCGGATCTGCTGGTCCTGTCCGTGACCCACAGCCCCATCGTGGCACAGGGCGTAGGCGTGGAACTGATGGACACCGCTAAAAAGGTGATTCCGATTAACAGCACCACCGCACAGTACCCGCTGAGCGCTGGCGATAACACGCTGAATTTCCTGATGCACTACAAGGCGACAAAAATTCCGGTAAGCGGAGGAAGTGGTACCGCCGTCATGTATTTCGACATGAGCTATCAATAATGAAAAAAGTCATTTTTACCCTGCTGGGCTGCGGCTGGTCGCTTGCGGCACTCGCCCACGACGGCTCGATCACCATTGACGGCCTGATTGAAGATAACTCCTGCACCGTGGCGCAGGAGTCGGTTGACCAGTCGGTCACGCTGGGGGACATTGCCTCACGGCAGCTGCGCCAGGCGGGAGATTCTTCCCTGCCGGTGGCCTTTAGTATCGATCTGCAAAACTGCGGCTCGGGGACGACGGGCGTTGAGATCACCTTCACCGGCGATGCGGACGATGCCAATCCTTCGCTGCTGGCACTGACGAAGGACAGCGGCTCCGCGTCCGGGCTGGGCATCACGATCAAAGACGATCGTTCAACGCCCATTCCGCTCAATCAGGCCAGCCGGACGTACACCATCGACCCCACGCAGACCGATAACCGCCTGACGTTTTACGCGCAGTACACCGCCACCTCGTCAGAAGTGACCGCGGGTACCGCAAATGCCACCGCCACCTTTACGATGACCTGGCAGTAACCATGAAGCCGATTCACCTTCTCAGGACGTTAAGCGTGCTGGCGGTCTGCTGGGCCTTTTCCGCCCAGGCCGCCATCGTCACCGGCGGCACGCGCTTTGTCTTTTACAGCAACGCCGACAGCCTGACCGTCAACCTGCGCAATACCTCAGCGGCCCCGTATCTGGTACAAACGAAAATCAGCGCCGACGCCAGAACCGCGCCTTTCGTGGCCACGCCGCCGCTGTTTGTGCTTAAGGGCGGCAGGGAAAATATTCTGCGGATTATCTACACCGGCGAGCCGCTGCCCGCCGATCGCGAAAGCCTGTTCTGGCTGACGGTGGCGGGTATTCCCTCCTCCTCAACGTCCACGGATCCCAACCTCGTCGAGATAGCGCTGCGCCAGCGCATGAAGCTGTTCTGGCGTCCCGCCACGCTCAAGGGCAATGCCGACGAGGCGTACAAGCACCTGATCTGGTCGCACAGCGGCGCGCGCGTCACCGTCCACAACCCCACGCCCTGGTACGTCACGCTGATCAACCTGAAGAGCAACGGCCAGGCGATTGACGATCCGGGGATGGTCGCCCCCTTCTCCTCGCGCACGGAAAGCTGGTGTCCGGCGCAGGGTAACTGCGCGCTTCAGTGGCAGACGCTGAACGATTACGGCTCCCTGCTGCCCGTAACCTCCGCGAATGTTTCCGGGGAGCCTCACTGATGCGCAGCCGTATAACGCAGGATGCCGCCTGCTGGGTGATTGGCCTGCTGGCGCTGATTTTCCTGGTCGTGATGCATCTGGCCCTGCCGAACACGGGCGGCAGCGGCGCGGATCTGCCCCAGGCGCTGCTGGTCTGGACCACGCTGCTGGTACTGATTACCGGCGGGGCGTGGATCTTATGCCACCAGCGGCTCCAGCTCACCCATTGCGCCCGCCTGCTGGCGATTGCCGCCGTCCTGCTGACGCTGCCCCTGCTCTGGAGCCAGCACCCGGACTGGCAGCTCGACGCGCTGCCGCGTCTGGCCGGGCTGTGGGCAGGGCTCGGCTTTTATCTGCTGCTCATCAACTGCCATTTCACCGACCGGCAGAAGCAGGTGATGCTGTGGCTCATCGTGACCGCCGCCCTGATCCAGACCGTCTGGAGCCTGACGGGCATGTGGTGCCCCTCTCTGTTACCGGAGGTGGCGCAGAACGCGCTGCGCCTGAATCCCGGCATCGGCGTAGGCGTTTTCCAGCAGCGCAACGTCACCGCCTCGTTTATTGCCACCGGCGCGGCTCTGCTGCTCTGGCTGCTGGCCGACAGCCAGTATCACCTCGCGAACCCCGTTCGGGAACGGCTGCGACAGGGGGCGATCTCTGCCGCGATCGTCGTGCTGTACATGACCCTGACGCTTATCGCCTCGCGTACCGGCTGGCTGGGCGGGCTGTTGATCTGGCTGTGGTTCACGGTGGTGTACTGGCGCAAAGAGAGCAGCGAGGAGATTTCCTCGCGCGGATGGGTACGGCTGGCGCCCGCGCTGGGGATCGGCCTCGGCGCGCTGCTGCTAAAAAGCGGGCTGCTTGAGGCGCTCAATGCGCACGACACCTCCACCGCCGATCGCATTTTTATCCTGCAACAGACCTGGCAGATGATTAAGGAGCACCCGCTGACGGGCTGGGGCTACGGCGGATTCACCTGGTCATTTGCCCATTTCCTGGCAGACCGTCCCGTTCCGCTCTCTCGCGGCATGAATGCCCTGACGCATCCGCATAACGAGCTGCTGTTCTGGTGGGTTGAGGGGGGAATTGTCGCCCTGGCGGGTACTGTGCTGGCGATGATAGCGGGCGGCGTGCTCCTGCTGCGCCAGCCGCGGCGCTACACGCTGGCGGTGCTGGGCTGTCTGCTGCCGGTGCTTCTGCACACCCAGCTGGAATATCCGCTTTACCAGTCGCCCGTTCACTGGCTGCTGGTGATGCTGCTGCTGAGTTTTGCCGATACGCCCGCTGCCGACCCCTCGGCGTCGCGCAGCGTGTTCAAAACGTCGCGCTTCAGGCTGCTCCCGACCCTGATGGCGGCGCTGGCCTGCTCCGGCGCGCTGCTGGTGGCGGTGACCTTCTGGCAGGGGCGTTACCTGACGAAATTTCAGGCCTCACCGGAAGGCTATGCCAGCCGGGTACTGACGCTGACCGAAACGGGCATTGGCACCGAACGTCTGCGAAAAGACCAGGCGCTGAGCTATATCGTGCGCTATCAGAAAAGCGGCAACGTGGAAGATCTCCAGCAGTTCAGCACCCTGGCAAGGCGCTGGCTCACCACCTGGACCGATGCGGATATCTATCACAATCTGATCAACATCGAGCACTATCTCGGCAACGAGAAGCTGGCGCTACAGGTTGCTGACGAGGCCCACCGGCTCTATCCCGAGGATCCTCGCTTCGTGCTCTGAGCTATGAACGGCTCAGCTCCGCCACGGTCATGGTGAAGGCAAGCAGGGTATCGCCTTCGTTGGCGTAGCGGTGCGCGGCTTCGGTTTTCGCCACCGCCGACGCCCCCGCAGGGATGCGGGTCACTTCGTCATCAACCGTCAGGGTTAACTCTCCGGCTTCAACGTGCAGCAGCTCGAAGGTCACGCTCGGATGGCCGGGCGACGAGAAGCTCTCGCCGGGCTGCATTTCCCATTTCCACAGCTCGACCATATCCGGGCCAGCGGTTCCGGCCAGCAGCCTCGCGCTGCCGCCCTTCGCCCCCTGCCACAGCACCGGGATCGCCTCTTTCGCAATCAGATGCACCGACGGCTCGCTGGAAACGTTGACGATATCCGCCACCGACACGCCCAGCGCGACGGCCAGCTTGCACAGAATGGCGATACTCGGGTTGGCCGCGCCCTTTTCGATCTCCACCAGCATCCCTTTGCTGACGCTGGCGCGGCGCGACAGCTCGTCCAGCGACAGCTTTTTCTCTTTGCGCCAGTTGCGAATACGGTTTGCCACCGCCAGGCTTACTTGGGCGATATCGGCCCCCTGCGTGGTCATTATATTGACTTTATCAGTCATTGGTCACTACCATGATATAAAACAGTCGATACAGGATTATTTATGTCTCTCGTTACGCCGTCAATAGACCCGCGTCTTGCCGGGATCGCCCCTGGCTTCCGGGCGCTGAGCATTCTGGTTGAAGCCGCGCCGATTACCCACCCGGAGGTGGCTCCCGCCGCCCTGGCCCACGCCTGCCAGCAGGTGCTGAATGACGACCTGCCCTGGGCGCAGGCGCATCTCGACGCCTGGGACGAGGTGTTTAAAGCCTTTGGCGCGAAGCCCAAACGCACTCCCTGTTCAGCGTCAGCGCTGCGTAAGCGGGTGCTGAAAGACGGCTCGCTGCCGCCGCTCGATCCGGTGGTGGATATCTACAACGCCATCAGCATTCGCTACGCCATTCCGGTCGGCGGCGAAAACCTCGCGGCCTACAGCGGCGCGCCGCGCCTGACGATCGCTGAGGGTAGCGAACCCTTTGATACCGTCAAAGAGGGGCAGCCCGCGGTGGAATATCCCGACGCCGGGGAAGTTATCTGGCGTGACGACATCGGCGTAACCTGCCGTCGCTGGAACTGGCGGCAGGGGGTGCGCACCCGGCTGGACAGCCAGGCGCAGCGCATGTGGTTTATTCTTGAAAGCCTGCCCGCCATGCCGCTCGACGCGCTGGAAGAGGCGGGTAAAGAGCTGGTGGACAACCTGCAAAAGCTGATGCCAGGCGCCACGGCGCAGGTTCAGCTACTCACACTCTGAGGAGCAAACAATGTTTCACGGGTTAAGCGCGTTTCCGCTAACGCCGCTCAAGGACGGCCGGTTTGATGACCAACGGTTTTCGCAGATGCTGGCGCCGCTGGTTGACGCGGGCGTGGATTCGCTGGGGATCCTCGGGTCAACCGGCAGCTACGCCTACCTCACCGTTGAGGAGCGGGCGCACATTACCCACCGCGCGGTGGCGCAGGCCGGAAATACTCCGGTGATGGTCAGCATCGGCGCGCTTCGCCAGGATGACATTTTCCGCCTGGCGCATGACGCCCAGGCCGCAGGCGCGCGCGGCGTGCTGATGGCGCCCGTGTCCTATCAGCGGCTGACGGAAGAGGAAGTCTACTCCCTGTATGAAACGGTCTCCCGGCAGCTCTCCGTCCCGCTGTGCGTCTACGATAATCCGGCCACCACCGGGTTTACCTTCAGCGAAGAGCTGATGGTTGCCGTCGCGGCGCTGCCTCAGGTCGGCTCGGTAAAGTTTGGCCGTATCCCGCAGGATGTGGCGGCGCTGCGCGCGCGTCTGCCGCAAACGGTCACTATGGGGATCAGCGGCGACTGGCAGGCGGCATCTGCACTACAGCAGGGTTTTGACGTCTGGTATTCGGTCGTTGCCGGACTGTTCCCGCAGGCGGCGCTGGCTATCGTGCGCGCCACCGATACCGCGCCGTCAGACAGGCTCGAACCGCTGTGGGCGCTGTTTCGCCAGTACGGGAGCCTGCGGGTGATGGCCGCCGCAGCAGAGCTAATGGGGAAAGCTGCCGCGCCCGCGCTGCCGTTCCCGTTACGGGCGCTGCACGGAGAGGCGCGAGAAACGCTGGCCGCCGTGCTTGAGCGTCTGCAACTGGCCTGAATGCAAGCGCGGCGCAGACCGTTTTTATCCATTTTCACACTGAATTATATTGACCAAATATAGTTAGCCTGATAATTATTATGCGGGGATAGGATTTTCCTCATAATGGATTAACACAGGAGTGTGACCTCATGGATGCTAAAAAACTTTGCGCCGCGTTCGCGGTATTTGCCCTTTCCACTTCAGTTTGTCTGGCCGCAGGCCATAGCGGGAAAATCCGCTTTATCGGCCAGGTCGTCGAAGGCGGATGCTGGAACGTGACGGGTACGCACAACGTCACCTGCCAGCACAACAACGCCACCACCCATTATCAGCTGACCAGCAACAGCCAGTCGACGCTCGATGCGAGCAACGCCACGGTGATTACCCGCGCGGTTGCCCGCGACGCGTCCCTTGAGCTGATGCAAATCACCTACCACTAACGCTCTGCCCCGGCTGCCCGGCAGGTATCACGCCGCCGGGCAGATCGGTTATTCCGGCAACAATCCGACAAAACAGCGCTTTTTGCGCGGCTCCGACATCAACGCTTCCAGCTTATCCACGCACGCCAGATAGTGCGGCGTTTGCTTATGCGCCAGCACCGCCTCTTCATCCTTATAGGCTTCGTAGATAAAGAAGCGGGTCTTCACCCTCGGGTCCTGCAATACGTCAAAACGCAAATTTCCCGGCTCCCGGATCGCCCCCTCGTGGTTGGCGCGAAACACCTCCAGAAACTCGTCTACCCGCTCGGGTTTGATGTTGATCTCCACTAACGTCACGTTCATTTTGCCTCTCCCTGTTTCTCTTCCTGCCAGAACTGGAACGCGTCGCGCGCGCTCATGTTCTCGTGAACCACTTTTTTCACCGACTTGAGCATCGCCAGCGGCGCGCTGGACTGGAAGATGTTGCGCCCCATGTCCACGCCGGATGCCCCCTGATCGATAGCCCGCCAGCACATCTCCAGCGCCTCCTGCTCCGGCAGCTTTTTACCGCCCGCGATGACAATCGGCACCGGGCAGCTGGCGGTCACTTTTTCAAAGCCCTCTTCCACGTAGTAAGTTTTGACAACCTGCGCCCCCATTTCGGCGGCGATACGGCTGGCGAGCGAGAAGTAGCGCGCGTCGCGGGCCATCTCTTTACCCACGCCCGTCACCGCCAGCGTCGGCATACCGTAGCGCGCCCCCGCGTCCACCAGCTTAATAATGTTGTTGATCGACTGATGCTCAAACTCGCTGCCAATATAGACCTGCGCCGCCACCGCGCAGACGTTCAGGCGCAGGGCATCCTCCATCGCCACCGCCACGCACTCGTTGGAAAGCTCGCCCAGAATCGAGTTCCCGCCGGATGCGCGAAGCACCACGGGTTTATTGGTCGCAGGCGGCACCTGGCTGCGTAAAATTCCGCGCGTACACATCAGCACGTCGGTTTCGCCAAACAGCGGCGCGATAGAGAGATCGATACGCTCAAGCCCGGTGGTCGGCCCCTGAAAATAGCCGTGGTCAAAGGCCAGCATCACCGTGCGGTTGCTGTGCGGACTGAAGATGCGCGCCAGCCGGGACTGCATCCCCCAGTCCAGCGCCCCGCACCCCTTCAGGGTGAAGGGCACATTCTGCTGCGGTGTCCCGATACCGAAATCCTTGCCGTCTTTGATGTCGTCTAAATCAGCCATGTGCTCCCCCGTCAGAAATCGTATTTGTTGATGTTCTCTTTGGTGAATATCACGCGCTCCGGCAGCAGCACGATGCCGTTGCCCTTCGCCTCATACTGGTAGCCCTGCACGCTGTTCGGCTCGACCTTCAGCGTCCCGATATCTTTCACGTCCACGCTGTCGCCCACGTTAAGATCGCCTTTTTTCAGCAAACGATCGGCGACGTTGACCGCAATTTTGCCCTGCTGCACCACGTCCCACAGGCCGAAGGCTTTAACCGTGCCGCGCTCCACGTACGGGCGCATGACGTTCGGGGTGCTGAACCCGACGATCGCCACCCCGTCACGCTTGAGGTTTTCCGCCGCCTGCGCCGCCGCTGGCAGGGCGTTGGCGTCCGGGGCGATAATCGCGTCCAGATCCGGATAGGCTTTTAAGATCCCCTCGGCGGTTTGCAGGGATTTGGTGGCGTCGTTATAGCCAAACTGGGTGGTGACGACCTGCCACTGAGGATGGTCTTTCGCGATGTTGGCCTTCGCCTCTTTCACCCACTGGTTCTGGTCGGTGACGGTCGGGCTTGAGTAGAAGAACGCCACTTTGGCATTCGGTTTAGTGACCTGCTTGCCCGCCATCTCCACCAGCAGGCCGCCGAGCTGCTGCGGCGTGCCCTGGTTAATGTAGATGCTGCGGCACTCCGGTTTGGTGTCGGAGTCCCAGGTCAGCACCTTCACGCCGCGCTGCATCGCGCGCTTGAGCGCCGGGCAGAGGCCGTCCGGCGACACGGCGGAGACAATAATGGCGTTATAGCCCTGGTTGACGAAGTTGTTGATGAGCTGCACCTGGCCGGACACGCTCGGCTCGGTCGGGCCGTCGTAGGTCACGTCCACGCCGAGATCTTTCCCCGCCTCTTTCGCCCCGTTGCCGCCGCTGGTAAAGAACCCCACGCCGACCAGCTTCGGGATAAAGGCGATGCGGTCTGCCGCCTGCGCCGACGCAACGCTGAGAGCCATCGCCAGCACGATCAGTTTTGTTTTCATCTTACGCTCCGGATAGTTTTCTAAAGAGAGATCGCACCCATTCACGGTGCAGACTCAGCGAACGTCCCATCACCACCACAACCAGCAGCGCCCCTGACAGCGCGCTCGACACCTGGTTGGGGATGCCGACCATCTGTAAACCCTGTTGCAGATACCCCACCAGCAGCGCCGCCAGTGCCGTCCCCACAACCGAACCTGAACCGCCATAAATATTCGCCCCCCCGAGCACCGCGGCGGTAAGCGCGGGCATCAGCAGATCGCGCCCTAAATCCGAACGCGCAGAGCCGAAATAGGAGACCATCACCAGCGCGGCAATCGCCGAGGCCACGCCCACCAGGCCGTACAGCGCGTAGGGCATCCCGTTCACCGACAGCGCCGCATAGCGCGCCGCGCGCGGGTTTTGCCCTATCAGGAACAGGTGGCGTCCGAAGCGCCCGCGATGGGTGATCAGCCAGAAGAACAGCGTGATAAAGGCGAACAGCACCAGCGGGATCGGCAGCCCTAAAACGGTAAGGTTGGCGAACGCGGTAAAGCTATCCGGGAAGCCGCCGATCCCCTCGTAGCCCGTCGCCCCCGCCATGCCGGAGAGCAGCAGCGCCCCGCCGCCGTACAGGTACAGCGTACCGAGAGTGATCACCAGCGGGCTGATCCCGGTGTAGTGGATAAGCAATGCGTTAACCAGCCCGCACAGCAGGCCAAGCAGCAGCGTGAGCGGAATCGCCACCGCCATCGGCCAGCCCGCCTGCATCATCACCCCCAGCGCGATGGCGCACAGGCCGATGGTGGAGCCGAGCGAAATGTCGATCCCGCCGCTAATAATCACCAGCGTCAGCGGCAGGGCCACAATGCCGATGCAGATAAAATCGCTGGTGCTGAACAGCAGCATGTTCACGTCGAGCATGCGCGGGTTGATGGCCCCAAACAGGAGGATTTCGAGCACCAGCAACATCAGCAGCGCGCTTTCCCAGTTAAGCTTCATTTACGCCACCTCTTTTTTGCGTTTTGGAAACGGGGTGACGTGCTTTCCCCCTCTGTTACCCGGCTGGAAGCGGCTGTACTTCAGCGCCCGCTGCTGACGCGCCAGCGCCTGACGCAGGCGACCGTCGAGCACCAAAACGCCCAGCAGCACCAGCCCGGCGATAAAGTCGTTCCACCAGGCCGGGAGCTTAAACAGCACCAGCACGGTGTCGATCTGGGTCAGGAAAAACGCCCCGAGGAACGCGCCGACCAGCGTCCCGGTGCCGCCCAGCAGCGAAATGCCCCCCAGCACGCAGGCGGCGATGGCCTTCATCTCCAGCCCGCTGCCGGTCTGGTTCGGCACAAAGCCAATCTGCGAGGAGAAGACGATCCCGGCGCAGGCCGCCAGCATCCCGTTGAGCGTAAAGGCGATCATCCGGGTACGGTTCACCGCCACGCCAAGCTGGCGCGCGGCGGCGAGGTTATCCCCCACCGCGTAAAAATCACGGCCAGGCAGGGTGCGCGAGAAGATCCACGCCCCGGCCGCCGCCAGCAGAAGCACGCCGTAGCCGATGGGCGAGATCCCAAGTGCGACTGGCTCTGACAGAGACTTGAGGCTCGACGGCAGCCCTTCGATCCACTTGCCGCCCGTCCACAGCAGCATCGCGCCGCGGTAGAGCCCGAGCGTGCCGAGCGTGGCGACAATCGCCGGAATGCGCAGCCCGACCACCAGAAAACCGTTAAACGCCCCGGCCAGCGCGCCGATCAGCAGCGCAAAAAGGATCGCCACGGGCAGGCTGTAGCCGCCGTTCAGGGCCACCCCCACGGCGATCGCGCACAGCCCCACCGTCGATCCCACGGACACGTCGATGTTGCGGGTCAACATCACCATCGCCGCCCCCAGCGCCAGCAGGATCAGGATCTGCGAGCTGGCGAAGATCATCCCCAGCGTCTGAAAGCTGAGATAGGCCGGATTAAGCGCCACCAGCACGACAAACAGCGCGAGGATCGCCAGCAGCGCGCTCAGCTCGCGGTTCTTCAGTAACGTCTTCATGATTGTCCTCCGAAGGCCAGCGACATCATTTTGTCGAGGCTGACGGCGTGGCGCGGCAGCTCGCCGCTGAGCATTCCCTGATGCATCACCAGCACGCGGTCGGCAAGGCCGGGAAATTCGTCGAGATCGCTTGAGATCATCAGCACCGCCACGTTTTGCGCCGCCACGCTTTTGATAAGCTGATAAATATCCGCCCGCGCCGAGACATCCACCCCGCGCGTGGGTTCGTCCACGATCAGCAGCAGCGGGTTGGCCTCCAGACAGCGCGCCAGCAGCACCTTTTGCTGGTTGCCGCCCGAGAGCGTGCGCACGGGCTGATCGGCATGGTTAAGCTTGATCCCGAGCGCCCGGTGATAGCGTTCCACCACCGCCGCCTCGCGCTTGCGCTGCTGCCAGAGCGACGGCTCGTTCAGCGCCACGGTGTTCCAGCGAACGGGCGCATCCAGGAACAAGCCGGAAACCTGACGATCCTCCGGCAGATAGACCAGCCCTTTCTCCAGCCGCGAGGCTACCGTTTCGCCGCCGATATCCTGATTTTCCAGCCAGACGCGCCCGCCGCGCACGGGGCGCAGGCCGTAGAGGGTTTCGGCAAACTCGGTGCGCCCGGATCCCACCAGCCCGGCCAGACCGACGATCTCCCCGGCGTAGATCTCCATGCTGAGATCGATAAACCCCTCCCCGGTGAGCGACTCCACGCGCAGCACCGGAAAATCCTGCGCCTGGGTGCGTCGGTTGCCCGGCAGCGCCAGCCACAGCTTTTGCGTATCGCTCAGATCGGTATCGCGACCGACCGGAGTCATCGCCGCGATCAGCGCGCTGTCGTCGTACTGCGCGGTTTCACCGCTGAGCACCACCGCCCCGTCGCGCATCACCGAAACGTGGCTGGCGAGCTGGCGGATCTCCGGCAGCTTGTGCGAGATAAACACAACGCCGACCCCGAGCGCCTGAAGCGCACGGATCTGGCGAAACAGCCGTTCGGTTTCCCCCGGCGTGAGCGAGGCCGTAGGCTCGTCCAGAATGAGGATCGTCGCGTTGCGCATCAGGCCGCGCAGGATCTCCACCATCTGCTGATCCGCCACCTCAAGGGTGCTGGCGGTGGCGTCCAGGTTAAGCTGGCACTGAAGCTGCTGAAGCTTTTCCGCCAGACGCTTATGCACTCCGCTTTCCCGCGGCAGGCGGAAAAGGATGTTTTCGCGCACCGTCAGATTCGGAAACAGCATCGGCTCCTGCGGCACCAGGTAGATGCCGAGCCTGTGCGCCTGCCCCGGCGTGAGCCGAGCAAAGGGCTGGCCGTTTACCGAAAGTTCACCGCCGTCCGGGGTCTCTACGCCCGCGATGATTTTCATCAGCGTCGATTTCCCCGCGCCGTTACCGCCCATCAGCGCGTGAACCTGACCGGCAAGCAGCGTGAAATCAATGCCTTTTAATACCGGCACACCGGAGAACTGCTTGCTGATATCACGTGCTTCGATCAGTGGGGTCATCATCGCTCCGCTATTGAACAAATGATTTTTAGATTTAATAATGTTCAAAAGCGTAGACGGTGAACTATATTTACAACCGTGCAGGGATCACAGTTTTATCGATTCAGATCCATTTAAACCTGAAACCATCTTAAAGATCCGTTTTGCCGCGTGGCTCACATTTTCAACCCGCGCCATCACGAACATATGATCTAAATTTTTATAAGAGTTCAAATATGGGCGAGAAACGCATTACTGAAGAGAGTCGGTTTGCAGGGCTGGCACTGGCGGAAGAGGAGCTGGTGGCGCGCGTCGCCTGGTGTTACTACCACGACGGGCTGACCCAGAACGACATTGGCGAGCGGCTTGGCCTGCCACGACTGAAGATTTCGCGCCTGCTGGAAAAGGGGCGGCAGTCGGGGGTGATCCGCGTGCAGATCAACTCCCGCTACGAGGGCTGTCTGGCGCTGGAAACCGAGCTACAGCAGCGCTTCGGGCTGAAGCTGGTGCGGGTGATGCCCGCGCTTAACACGCCGCCGATGAACGTGCGTTTAGGCATTGGCGCTGCCCAGTCGTTAATGGGCGTACTGGAACCCGGACAGCTGCTGGCGGTGGGATTTGGTGAAACCACCATGAGCTGTCTTCAGCACTTAAGCGGATTTATCAGCTCTCAGCAGATCCGCATGGTGACGCTCTCCGGCGGCGTGGGGCCGTATATGACCGGGATAGGCCAGCTGGACGCCGCCTGTAGCGTCAGCATGATCCCCGCCCCGCTTCGCGTGTCATCCGCCGAGGTGGCGGGAATATTAAAGCGTGAAACCAGCGTGCGGGACGTGATCCTCGCCGCTACCGCCGCCGACGTGGCCGTTGTGGGGATTGGCGCGCTGAACCAGCGTCGGGACGCGACGATACTACGCTCCGGCTATATCAGCGAAGGTGAACAGCTGATGTACGCCCGCAAGGGGGCCGTGGCCGATATCCTCGGCTATTTCCTCAACGCTGAAGGCGAGTGCGTGGAGGAGCTGGAGATCCACAAAGAGTTACTTGGCGTCACCCTCGATGAGCTGGCGCAGCTGCCGACCATCGTTGGCGTGGCCGGCGGTGAAGAGAAAGCCGATGCGATTTACGCCGCACTGAAAGGTCGCCGTATCAATGGCCTGGTGACGGAAGAGAACACAGCCCGCGCGGTGCTCGCTCTGGCAACATAAGAGCCAGCCCTGCGCTAACAACGAGGCAAACTCATGGGTTACCTTTTAGCGTTAGATGCAGGGACAGGCAGCGTTCGCGCCGTCATTTTCGATTTGCAGGGCAATCAGGTGGCCGTCGGCCAGGCCGAGTGGAAACACCTTAGCGTAGAGAACGTGCCGGGATCGATGGAGTTTGACCTCGATACCAACTGGCGGCTGGCCTGCCAGTGCATCCATCAGGCGCTGGAGCGCGCGCGCCTGAGCGCGGCGGATATCCAGTCCGTCGCCTGCTGCTCCATGCGCGAAGGCATTGTGCTTTACGACCGCGACGGCGAGGCTATCTGGGCGTGTGCGAACGTCGACGCCCGCGCCAGCCGCGAGGTGGCCGAACTCAAAGAGATCCACGACTACCGCTTTGAATCCGAAGTCTATGACGTATCCGGCCAGACGCTGGCCCTGAGCGCCATGCCGCGCCTGCTGTGGCTGGCGCACCATCGCCCGGATATCTACCGCAAGGCCGCCACCATCACCATGATCAGCGACTGGCTGGCGGCGAAGCTCTCCGGCGAGCTGGCGGTTGACCCGTCGAACGCGGGCACCACCGGCATGCTCGATCTGTTTTCCCGCGACTGGCGTCCGGCGCTGCTGGACATGGCCGGGCTGCGCGCCGATATCCTTTCACCCGTCAAAGAAACCGGCACCGTGCTCGGTGCGATCACCCGCGCGGCGGCGGCGCAGAGCGGCCTGCGCGAAGGCACGCCGGTGGTGATGGGCGGCGGCGACGTGCAGCTGGGCTGTCTTGGGCTCGGCGTGGTGCGCCCCGCACAAACGGCGGTACTGGGCGGCACCTTCTGGCAGCAGGTGGTCAACCTGCCGCAGGTCAGAACCGATCCTGAAATGAACATCCGCGTGAACCCGCACGTCATTCCCGGCATGGCGCAGGCGGAATCCATCAGCTTCTTTACCGGGCTGACGATGCGCTGGTTCCGCGACGCCTTTTGTGCGGAAGAAAAGCTCATTGCCGAGCGCATGGGCATGGATACCTACTCGCTGCTCGAAGAGATGGCGAGCCGCGTCCCGCCCGGCTCACACGGGGTGATGCCGATTTTTTCCGACGCGATGCACTTCAGCCAGTGGTATCACGCCTCGCCGTCGTTTATTAACCTCTCCATCGACCCGGAAAAGTGCAACAAAGCGACGCTGTTCCGGGCGCTGGAAGAGAACGCGGCGATTGTCTCCGCCTGCAACCTGGCGCAGATCTCGCGTTTCTCCGGCGTGACCTTCGACAGCCTGGTGTTCGCGGGCGGCGGCGCGAAAGGGGCGCTGTGGAGCCAGATTTTAAGCGACGTCACCGGGCTGCCGGTGCGCGTACCGGAGGTCAAAGAGGCCACGGCGCTGGGCTGCGCGATTGCGGCCGGAGCAGGCGCAGGGCTGTTTGCGGACATGGCCGCGACGGGCGAAAAGCTGGTGAGATGGAGCCGGGAGTTCACGCCAAACCCCGAGCATCGGGAGCTGTACGACGGCATGATGCACAAATGGCAGGCGGTCTACGCCGACCAGCTTGGGCTGGTGGACAGCGGGCTCACCACGTCAATGTGGCAGGCGCCGGGGCTGGTAAAAACCCACACCCCTCACCCTGCCCCTCTCCCCTAAGGGGAGAGGGAATTGCTTTGTGCGGCCTTTCACCCTCTCCCTTTTGGGGAGAGGGCCGGGGTGAGGGGCATTATTTGAATCCCATCACAATCACCGCATTCCCCTTTTCCCTTTTACTTTCCACTGGCTAAATTAGTAACTCATCCGACCACATAACAATAATTTTACATTGGAAGAGACTATGAGCCGCTACCCGTCGTTATTCGCCCCCCTCGATCTGGGATTCACAACGCTCAAAAACCGCGTGTTGATGGGCTCGATGCACACCGGTCTGGAGGAGCATCCGGACGGCGCGGAACGTCTGGCGGCCTTTTACGCCGAACGCGCACGTCACGGCGTAGCGCTGATTGTTACCGGCGGCGTTGCCCCTGCCCCGTCCGGCGTGGGTATGGAAGGCGGCGCGGTGCTAAACGATGCGTCGCAGCTGGCCCATCACCGGATCGTGACCGATGCGGTTCACAAAGAGGGCGGCAAAATCGCCCTGCAAATTCTGCACACCGGGCGCTACAGCTATCAGCCAAACCTGGTGGCCCCCTCTGCCATTCAGGCGCCGATCAACCGCTTCAAACCCCACGCCCTAAGCCACGACGAGATCCTGATCCTCATTGACGACTTCGCCCGCTGCGCCGCGCTAGCACGGGAAGCGGGCTACGACGGCGTGGAGGTCATGGGCTCTGAAGGCTATCTGATTAACGAATTTCTCGCCGCCCGCACTAACCAGCGCGACGACGAATGGGGCGGCGACTACGCTCGCCGGATGCGCTTTGCCGTTGAGGTGGTACGCGCCGTGCGCGAACGGGCGGGCGCGGATTTTATTATCGTTTTCCGCCTGTCGATGCTCGATCTGGTGGAGGGCGGCGGCACCTTCGATGAGACCGTGCAGCTGGCGCAGGCCATCGAAGCGGCGGGTGCGACTATCATCAACACCGGGATTGGCTGGCACGAGGCGCGTATTCCGACCATCGCCACCCCGGTGCCGCGCGCGGCCTTTAGCTGGGTGACGCGCAGGCTGAAGGGCCACGTGTCTGTCCCGCTGATCACCACCAACCGCATTAACGATCCGCAGGTGGCGGACGATGTGATCTCGCGCGGCGACGCCGATATGGTGTCGATGGCGCGGCCGTTCCTCGCCGATGCGGAGCTGCTGTCAAAAGCCGAAAGCGGGCGCGCGGATGAGATCAACACCTGTATCGGCTGTAACCAGGCCTGTCTGGATCAGATCTTCGTCGGCAAAGTCACCTCCTGCCTGGTCAACCCGCGCGCCTGTCATGAAACCAAAATGCCGATCGTCCCGGCTGTCCGCAAAAAGCGTCTGGCAGTGGTCGGCGCTGGCCCGGCCGGGCTGGCGTTTGCGGTTAATGCGGCGGGCCGCGGGCATAGCGTGACGCTGTTCGATGCGAGCGCGGAGATCGGCGGGCAGTTTAATATCGCCAAACAGATCCCCGGCAAAGAGGAGTTTTACGAAACCCTGCGCTACTACCGCCGGATGCTGACCCTGACGGGTGTGGATCTGCGGCTTAATCAGTTCGTGAGTGCGGGCGATCTTGTGGATTTCGACGAGGTGATCCTGGCGAGCGGGATCGCCCCGCGCACTCCGGCGATCGCGGGTATCGATCATCCGAAGGTGTTGAGCTATCTCGACGTGCTGCGCGACAAAGTGCCGGTCGGCGAAAAGGTAGCGATTATCGGCTGTGGCGGGATCGGCTTTGATACCGCGATGTACCTAAGCCAGCCGGGAGAAGCCACCAGCCAGAACATCGCCGAGTTTTGCGTGGAATGGGGCATCGACACCAGCCTGAACCAGTCCGGCGGCCTGCGTCCGGAAGGGCCACAGCTGCCGAAAAGCCCGCGTCAGATCGTGATGCTGCAACGTAAAGCGAGCAAGCCGGGGGAAGGCCTGGGGAAAACCACGGGCTGGATCCACCGCGCCACTCTGCTTTCGCGCGGGGTGAAGATGATCCCTGCGGTGAGCTATCAGAAGATCGACGACGAAGGCCTGCACGTTACGATCGGCGGCGAACCGCAGCTGTTAGCCGTGGATCATGTGATTTTGTGTGCCGGTCAGGAGCCGAAACGGGATCTGGCGGATCCGCTGCGCGAGGCGGGGAAAACGGTGCATTTGATCGGCGGGTGCGACGTGGCGATGGAGCTGGATGCAAGACGCGCGATTGCGCAGGGGACGAAACTGGCTCTGGCGATCTAACGGCAACCTGGTTGCCGTTTTTCGTGTTTACCCCCTCTCCCTATGGGAGAGGGTTGGGGTGAGGGCATCAGGCCGCACCGCTCTCAATCTCAACGACGACGACCCAGCTTCACCGCCTTCAGCACCACAAACTTATTGTTGGTCGCCACGGTCACGCAGTTGCCGAAAATTTTCTTCAGCTTGTGGAAATAGTCCAGGTGACGGTTCGCCACGATGTACAGCTCGCCGTTGATTTTCAGGCAGCGGCGCGCGTGGTGGAACATCTCCCAGGCGACGTTATCGGTCAGGGCGTGCTTCTGGTGGAACGGCGGGTTGCAGAACACCGCGTTGAAGCGGAACGGCTCTACGCCCGACAGCGCGTTGTTGATCATAAACTCGCAGCGATCGAGCGCCTCCGGCATATTCACTTCGACGTTCATCCGGCTCGATGCGACCGCCATCGGCGATTCGTCGCTGAACACCACGCTGGCTTCCGGGTTCTTCGCCAGCAGGGTCAGGCCAATTACGCCGTTACCGCAGCCCAGATCGACAATCTCCCCTTCCAGATTTTCCGGCAGGTGTTCCATAAAGAAACGCGCGCCGATATCCAGACCGGTACGCGAGAAGACGTTCGCGTGGTTATGGATGGTCCAGTCGGTGCCTTCCAGCTTCCAGCTCAGTGTTTCCGGCGCATCCGCCAGCTCAGGGGCGCTGAAGGTACAGTTAATCAGACGCGCTTTTTTCCACGCCAGGGTCGTGGTGGTCGGGCCGAGCACTTTTTCGAACAGCTCCAGCGTGGAGGTATGGATATCACGCACCTTCGCACCGGCGATAATCCGCGTGTCTGGCGTCACCACTTTACGCAGCGCGCGCAGCTGCTGCTCCAGCAGCGCCATGGTTTTTGGCACTTTGATCAGCACCACGCCTGGCGACTGCGGATACTCCGCCGTGCTGTCGAGGAACTTAACGCTGGACTCGTCGAGCTCGTTATGGCGCAGGTTTTCACGCGTCGCCAGCTCGCTCAGGTAAGAGTCGCCGATGCTGTACGGCGAATGCTCCGCCAGGGCACAGCCCAGCGCGCCGAACGCGTCATTCAGGATCAGAACCGGGCCGCGGATTTCAGTGTCATCCAACTGTTGCAGCAGATATTCATCCGCCGCTTCCCACGCCTGAAGCGGGTTAACGTCGTCCGTTTCCGGGAAACGTTTTAAGTCGAGTGAACGGAAACCGTTGTCTAAGTGGCTCATCGGCCCTCCTGAATGGTAAAATTTGGCGTTATCCCTGAAAAGGGTGCGTGAGTATACCCGTTTTCACACTGATGTGGGCTTTTGATGAACCAACTAACTTATCTCCAGGGCTACCCGGAGCATTTACTTTCACAGGTTCGCACCCTGATCGCCGAGCAACGCCTGGGCGCCGTGCTGGAAAAACGCTATCCGGGCACCCACGATTTCGCCACCGATAAAGCGCTCTGGCAGTATACGCAGGATCTCAAAAGCCGCTATCTGAAGAGCGCCCCGCCGATCAATAAGGTGATGTACGACAACAAAATCCACGTTCTGAAAAACGCGCTCGGGCTGCACACCGCCATCTCCCGCGTGCAGGGCGGCAAGCTGAAAGCCAAAGCCGAAATTCGCGTGGCGACCGTGTTCCGCAACGCGCCGGAAGCCTTTCTGCGGATGATCGTGGTGCATGAACTCGCGCACCTGAAAGAGAAAGACCACGACAAAGCCTTCTACTCCCTGTGCTGCCACATGGAGCCGCAGTACCACCAGCTGGAGTTTGATACCCGGCTATGGCTTACGCATTTATCGTTAAATGGTAATGCGGAATAGCGCACGTGAATTGTCATGATGACGTGCTACAGTGGCTAAAGGTTCCCAGCTACGGAGTACGTAAACGTTTATGATACGTTTCGCAGTCATTGGTACGAACTGGATCACGCGCCAGTTCGTCGACGCCGCCCACGAAACCGGCAAATTCAAACTCACCGCCGTCTATTCCCGCAGCCTTGAGCAGGCGCAGAGCTTCGCGAACGACTATCTGGTGGAGCATCTCTTCACCTCGCTCGACGCGATGGCGCAAAGCGATGATATTGACGCGGTCTATATTGCCAGCCCGAACTCCCTGCACTTCCCGCAAACGAAGCTGTTCCTCAGCCATAAAAAGCATGTGATTTGCGAGAAGCCGCTGGCCTCGAATATTCAGGAAGTGGAAGCCGCCATCGCCCTCGCCCGCGAGAATCAGGTGGTGCTGTTCGAAGCCTTCAAAACCGCCAGCCTGCCGAATTTCCTGCTGTTGCAGCAGTCCCTGCCGAAGATCGGCAAGGTGCGTAAAGCCTTTATCAACTACTGCCAGTACTCGTCGCGCTACCAGCGCTATCTGGACGGCGAAAACCCAAACACCTTTAATCCGGCCTTCTCTAACGGCTCGATCATGGATATCGGCTTTTACTGTCTGGCCTCGGCTGTCGCGCTCTGGGGCGAGCCGCACGGCGTTACCGCGACCGCCAGCCTGCTGGACAGCGGCGTGGACGCGCACGGCCTGGTGGTGCTGGATTACGGTGATTTCAGCGTCACGCTGCAACACTCGAAGGTGAGCGATTCGGTGCTGCCGAGCGAGATCCAGGGTGAAGCGGGTTCACTGGTTATCGAGAAAATCTCCGAGTGCCAGAAAGTCAGCATCGTGCCGCGCGGCGGCAAGGCGCAGGAGCTGACGCAGCCTCAGCATATAAACACTATGCTTTATGAGGCAGAGGTTTTTGCGCGTCTGGTTGAGAGCAATGAAGTCAATCACCCTGGGCTGGCGGTCAGCCGCACCACGGCGAAACTGCAAACGGAGATCCGCCGTCAGACCGGCGTGGTATTCCCGGCAGACGGCGTGAATGAGGAAGCGATCGCGTAAAGCTGTGTAATGAAATTGTGCCCGCCATTGACGAAATGAATGGCCTGACATATTTTGTTACCCGCAAAGGGGAGTAACTTCTTCGCCGGTGGATCGTCATTACGATGCGTGTAAAACCGCATCCGGTCGCCGGGCAACCATCAGCGTTTATGGTTGTAAGTGAGACCTTGCCGGAAGGCGAGGTCTATGCATAAAAAGCTAACGGCTATCGTCTTCTGACCATGGCCGTTTTTGTTTTTTATGTGGAAGGAAAATTTTATGCATTCTGTCGGCACTCCAATGTTGTGGGGCGGATTCGCGGTTGTCGTGCTCATCATGCTCGCGATCGACCTCTTTTTGCAGGGCCGCCGCGGCGAGCATGGTATGACCATGAAGCAAGCCGCCGCGTGGTCGCTGGTCTGGGTTACCCTCTCTCTGCTTTTCTGCGCCGCCTTCTGGTGGTATCTGGCCTCAACCGAAGGCCGCGCGGTGGCCGATCCTCAGGCGCTCGCCTTCCTTACCGGTTATCTGATTGAAAAAGCGCTGGCGGTCGATAACGTCTTCGTCTGGCTGATGCTGTTTAGCTATTTTGCCGTACCTGCCTCCCTGCAACGCCGCGTGCTGGTCTACGGGGTGCTCGGCGCGATTATCCTGCGTACCATCATGATCTTCGCCGGAAGCTGGCTCATCACCCAGTTCGAATGGCTGCTGTACGTCTTCGGCGCGTTCCTGCTGTTCACCGGGATCAAAATGGCGCTGGCGAAAGAGGATGAAACCGGCATTGGCGAAAAACCGCTGGTGAAGTGGATCCGCGGGCATCTGCGCATGACGGATAAAATCGAGAGCGAGCATTTCTTCGTGCGTAAGAACGGCCTGCTGTTCGCCACGCCGCTGCTGCTGGTGCTGATTCTGGTTGAACTGAGCGACGTGATTTTCGCGGTGGACAGTATTCCGGCCATCTTCGCGGTGACCACCGATCCGTTTATCGTGCTGACCTCTAACCTGTTCGCGATCCTCGGCCTGCGCGCCATGTACTTCCTGCTGGCGGGCGCGGCGGAGCGCTTCTCGATGCTGAAGTATGGCCTGTCGGTGATCCTGGTGTTTATCGGTATCAAGATGCTGATTGTCGATTTCTACCATATCCCAATCGCCATTTCGCTCGGCGTGGTGTTTGGCATTCTGATCGTCACGCTGCTGATCAATACCTGGGTTAACCGCCAGCACGATAAGAAGCAGCAGGTTTAGTAAAACGTTCGGTGCGGGCTGATGCCCTCACCCCGGCCCTCTCCCACAGGGAGAGGGTGAACACATTTTTGTAACACAGTAGTTAAAAAACATGATGCAACACGTAAAATCCAGCATTTTACACTTCCCCCCTTCGCCACTTTCCTGAATACTCACACAGGCAAACAAAGATTTACATCCGGAAATAAATGTGACTGAGAGCACATCCAGGATGGAACACAATTTCACTTAGGAATACAGAATGAGCACACAATCGAAGGGGCTCTTTGCGCGTCTGGCGCAGGGGAGTCTGGTAAAACAAATTCTGGTAGGGCTGGTGCTGGGTATTCTGCTGGCGATGGTGTCAAAACCTGCGGCAGAAGCGACCGGGCTGCTCGGCACGCTGTTCGTGGGCGCACTGAAGGCCGTCGCGCCGGTGCTGGTACTGATGCTGGTGATGGCCTCTATTGCCAACCACCAGCACGGACAAAAAACCAATATTCGCCCGATTCTCTTTTTATATCTGCTGGGCACCTTCTCCGCCGCGCTGACCGCCGTTGTGTTCAGCTTCCTGTTCCCTTCTACCCTGCATCTGACCAGCGCGGCAGGCGATATCACTCCGCCGTCCGGCATTATTGAAGTGATGCGCGGCCTGCTTATGAGCATGGTGTCGAACCCGATCACCGCGCTGATGAACGCCAACTACATCGGTATTCTGGTCTGGGCAATTGGTCTGGGCTTCGCGCTGCGCCACGGTAACGAAACCACCAAAAACCTGGTCAACGACATGTCCAACGCCGTGACCTTTATGGTGAAGCTGGTGATTCGCTTCGCGCCGATCGGTATTTTCGGCCTGGTCTCTTCGACTCTGGCAACCACCGGTTTTGAAACCCTGTGGGGCTACGCACAGCTTCTGGTGGTGCTGGTGGGCTGTATGCTGCTGGTGGCGCTGGTGATTAACCCGCTGCTGGTGTTCTGGCAGATCCGTCGCAACCCGTATCCGCTGGTGCTGACCTGCCTGCGTGAAAGCGGCGTGTACGCGTTCTTTACCCGCAGCTCCGCGGCGAATATCCCGGTCAACATGGCGCTGGCTGAGAAGCTGAACCTGGATCGCGATACTTATTCCGTATCCATTCCGCTGGGCGCGACCGTCAATATGGCGGGTGCGGCCATCACCATCACCGTGCTGACGCTGGCGGCGGTGCATACGCTGGGTATTCCGGTGGATCTGCCAACGGCGCTGCTGTTGAGCGTGGTGGCATCGCTGTGCGCCTGTGGCGCTTCCGGCGTGGCGGGTGGTTCACTGCTGCTGATCCCGCTGGCGTGTAACATGTTCGGTATTCCGAATGAGATCGCCATGCAGGTCGTTGCCGTCGGCTTTATCATCGGCGTGTTGCAGGACTCCTGCGAGACCGCCCTGAACTCGTCAACCGACGTGCTGTTCACCGCCGCCGCCTGTCAGGCAGAAGACGCGCGCTTAGCGAAGAATGCTTTGCGAGGTTAACAGCAAAACGGCAACCCTGAGGTTGCCGTTTTTAGTGTTTGTACCCTCTCCCCGTGGGAGAGGGACAGGGTGAAGGCACCAGCCCGCACCCTTTTTACAGCGTCACACCACTCTTAAAGATCGCCAGCTCGCGGAAGTCGTTCTTCTCGTTGCAGGTCGGTTTGCCGTTAGCAAATTCCACAATGGTATCGATAAATTCAGTCAACAGCTGCGGCATGGCTTTGCCGTGGATCAGCTGACCCGCATCGAAATCAATCCAGTGCTTCTTCTTCGCCGCCAGCTCGCTGTTGGTGGCAATTTTCACCGTCGGCACAAAACCACCGTAAGGGGTGCCGCGCCCGGTGCTGAACAGCACCATGTGGCAGCCCGCCCCGGCCAGCGCGCTGGTGGCAACCGCATCGTTACCCGGTGCGCTGAGCAGGTTCAGGCCGTGGGTTTTCAGACGCTCCCCGTAGCGCAGAACGTCCACCACCTGGCTCGCACCCGCTTTCTGGGTACAGCCGAGGGATTTCTCCTCAAGGGTGGTGATCCCGCCCGCCTTGTTGCCCGGCGACGGGTTTTCGTAAATCGGCTGGTTGTGCGCGATAAAGTACTGTTTGAAGTCGTTGACCATCGTGACGGTCTTTTCAAAGGTCTCTTCGTCGCGGCAGTGGCTCATCAGAATACGTTCAGCGCCAAACATCTCCGGCACTTCCGTCAGCACGGTGGTGCCGCCGTTGGCAATCATGTAATCCGAGAAGCGCCCCAGCATCGGGTTCGCCGTGATGCCGGAAAGGCCGTCCGAACCACCGCACTCCAGACCAAACTTCAGCTCGCTCAGCTTGCCCGGCTCGCGTTTGTCGTGGCGCATCACCTCGTACAGCTGGTGAAGCTGCTCGAGCCCCGCTTCCACCTCGTCATCCTGATGCTGGCACACCATAAAGTGCACGCGGTCAGGATCGAAATAACCCAGCGTCTCGCGGAAGGCGTCCACCTGGTTGTTTTCGCAGCCCAGGCCAATCACCAGCACCGCGCCCGCGTTCGGGTGGCGCACCATGTTTTGCAGCATGGTACGGGTGTTAATGTGGTCATCGCCCAGTTGCGAACAGCCGTAGGTATGGCTGAAGAGATGCACGCCATCGGTGCCTTCGGCGTCATTTGTCTCTTTCAGGAAACGCGTCTGGATCTGACGCGCGATGCCGTTCACGCAGCCGACGGTCGGCAGGATCCACAGTTCGTTGCGGATCCCCACGTCGCCGTTGGCGCGGCGGTAGATCTGAACCTCGCGATCTGCCGCCTGCCCGGCTTCGGCCTGAAAATCAGGTTGATAGCTATACTCGTCCAGATCGCTCAGATTGGTGCGGGTATTGTGGGAATGAATATGTTCACCCGGCGCAATATCCGCCAGCGCGTGACCAATCGGCAAACCGTACTTAACGACGTTTTCCCCTTTGGCGATAGGGTACACGGCAAACTTATGCCCGCGTGCAATCGCCTGACGCAGCGTGACGCTTTGGTCTTCCACGGTCACTACTGCGCCTTCGGTCAGATCGGCCAGCGCTACCGCAACGTTATCCAGCGAATGGATTTTGATGTATTGCATATCAACCTCAAACGGGCTTAGTTCAGTTCAATGGCGAAGTAGTCACGCGCATTGTTAAAGCAGATGTTTCTCACCATGTCGCCCAGCAGCTGAATATCTGCCGGCGCTTCACCCGCCTGCACCCAGCGGCCAATCATCTGGCACAGAATGCGACGGAAGTATTCATGGCGGGTATAAGACAGGAAGCTGCGGCTGTCGGTCAGCATCCCGACAAAGCGGCTTAACAGGCCAAGCTGCGCCAGCTGCGTCATCTGACGCTCCATGCCGTCTTTCTGATCGTTGAACCACCAGCCGGAACCGAACTGCATCTTGCCCGGCATCCCTTCGCCCTGGAAGTTGCCGATCATGGTGCCCAGCACTTCGTTATCGCGCGGGTTCAGGCAGTACAGGATGGTTTTTGGCAGCAGGTTTTGTTCGTTCTGTTTGCTCAACAGTTTTGACAGCTCTTCCGCCAGCGGACGGTCGTTGATGGAGTCAAAACCCACGTCCGCGCCCAGCAGCTTGAACTGACGCTGGTTGTTATTGCGCAGCGCGCCGATGTGGTATTGCTGCACCCAGCCGCGACGGGCGTATTCCGCGCCGAGGAACACCAGCACCGCCGTTTTGAACTGGGCCACTTCGTGTTCGCTCAGGGCTTCACCGGAGAGGCGACGCGCCAGAATGCTGTCCAGCTCGGCTTCGTTAGATTCTGCGAACAGCACCACGTCCAGCGCATGGTCGGACACTTTACAGCCGTGGGCCGCGAAGTGATCCAGACGCTTAGTCAGCGCGGTTTGCAGATCGGCAAAGCGACGAATGTCGGTGTCGGACACTTCCGCCAGCTTCGCCATGTAGTCGTTAAAGGTCGCCAGCTCGATGTTGAAGGCTTTGTCCGGGCGCCAGCTTGGCAGCACTTTGATATCAAACGAGGTGTCTTTGGCGACCACCGCGTGGTGCTCCAGCGAGTCAATCGGATCGTCGGTGGTCCCGACCATCTTCACGTTCATCTGCTTCATGATGCCGCGCGCGGAGAACTGTTCCTGTGCCAGCAGTTCGTTGCACTGGTTCCAGATTTCATCTGCCGTAGACGGCGAGAGCAGCTTGCCGGTGATACCGAACGGACGGCGCAGTTCGAGATGGGTCCAGTGGTATAACGGGTTGCCGATGGTGTGCGGAACGGTCGCCGCCCAGGCGTCAAACTTCTCGCGATCGGACGCGTCACCGGTACACAGGCGTTCAGCCACGCCGTTGGTGCGCATCGCGCGCCATTTATAGTGGTCACCCTTCAGCCAGATGTCATACAGGTTTTTGAAACGGTAATTTTCGGCAACCTGCTGCGGCGGTAAATGGCAGTGGTAGTCGAAAATCGGCTGGTCTTTTGCGTAGTCGTGGTACAGACGGCGGGCAAATTCGGTATCTAACAGGAAATCTTCGGTCATAAACGGCGTCATTATCGTCTTCCTCGTAACGGGAGCGTCAGAAAGCTTATGTTCAGATGCTGCAAAGTTATCACACCAATTCCCAGAGGCTGAAGGTTTTTTCGTGAGTTAGATCAATAAACGTCGACAAAAAAATTACCCTCAAAGGAGTAAACCCTCTCGCAAGCCGCGCCAGAACTGGCTTCCCTCTCCGTACAGAATGTCCCTACAAAGAATCACACATTTGTGATGTCACTCACCTTTTAAAGTTGTATGACAAGTTATCTTTTCGCCGTCGCAAACACTACGCCGACGGAATGCATTCCCGATGCAAGACATCGGATTTAACGGTACGGATACCGACTTATGCACGATTACTTATGGCAAGGTTCGGGCCGTTCCGGGAAATTATCCCGGCTACGCCCCTCCCGTTACAGAACAGCTCCCGGAAACGGTTGAGATGTTGCCGCACCCCGGTGCGGAAATAACATAACGATGAGGTTTTACATGCGTAAAATTAAAGGGTTACGTTGGTATATGATTGCACTGGTGACGTTGGGCACCGTGCTTGGCTACCTGACACGTAACACCGTGGCAGCAGCGGCGCCAACGTTGATGGAAGAACTGCATATCTCCACGCAGCAGTACTCCTACATCATTGCTGCCTATTCCGCGGCTTATACCATCATGCAGCCTGTTGCAGGCTACGTTCTCGATATTCTCGGTACCAAAATCGGCTATGCCTTCTTTGCCGTCGCCTGGGCAGTATTCTGCGGTGCGACCGCACTGGCGGGCAGCTGGGGTGGCCTGGCGCTGGCGCGTGGTGCGGTCGGTGCCGCTGAAGCAGCGATGATCCCTGCGGGTCTTAAGGCGAGCTCAGAATGGTTCCCGGCGAAAGAGCGTTCTATCGCGGTTGGTTACTTCAACGTGGGTTCTTCTATTGGTGCGATGATTGCGCCACCGCTGGTGGTGTGGGCTATCGTGATGCACAGCTGGCAGATGGCGTTCATTATCTCCGGCGTGCTGAGCTTTGCCTGGGCAATGGCGTGGCTGATCTTCTATAAACACCCGCGCGACCAGAAAAAGCTGTCGACCGAAGAGCGCGACTACATTATTAACGGCCAGGAATCTCAGCATCAGACCAACAACGGAAAGAAAATGTCCGTCTGGCAGATCCTCGGCACCCGTCAGTTCTGGGGTATCGCGCTGCCGCGCTTCCTGGCAGAACCGGCCTGGGGTACGTTTAATGCCTGGATCCCGCTTTTCATGTTTAAAGTCTACGGCTTTAACCTGAAAGAAATTGCGATGTTCGCCTGGATGCCAATGCTGTTCGCTGACCTGGGCTGTATCGTCGGCGGTTATCTGCCACCGCTGTTCCAGCGCTGGTTTGGCGTGAACCTGATTGTCTCCCGTAAGATGGTGGTGACGATGGGCGCCCTGCTGATGATTGGCCCTGGCATGATCGGCCTGTTCACCAGCCCGTACGTGGCGATCGCCCTGCTGTGTATCGGTGGTTTTGCTCACCAGTCCCTGTCCGGTGCGCTGATTACGCTCTCTTCTGACGTCTTCGGTCGTAACGAAGTGGCCACCGCCAACGGCCTGACCGGGATGGCCGCCTGGACCGCAAGTACCATGTTCGCCCTGGTCGTGGGTGCGCTGGCTGACACTATCGGCTTCAGCCCGCTGTTCGCGGTGCTGGCTATCTTCGACCTGCTGGGCGCGGTGGTTATCTGGACGGTGCTGAAAAGTAAGTCCGCCGACGAACTGGCGAAAGAGTCTCTTGGGGGACCGGCGACGCAGAGTTAGCGTTGGGATGAACGTGCCGGGAGGCGGCTTCGCCTTACCCGGCCTACAAGACTTAACCGTACGTCAATACCCTTCCAAAGGCCGCTCAATAGCGGCTTTTTTCATGGCGAAATCTGGAGACTATCTTCTAAAAGTGGTATAACAAATAATCCGCCGTACCCTGCCTGGAGCGCATATGGAAATCACCGAATCACGTCGTTTATATCAACAACTTGCTGCCGAGCTGAAAGATCGCATCGAGCAAGGTGTCTATCTTGTCGGTGACAAACTCCCCGCTGAGCGCTTTATCGCGGATGAAAAAAGCGTTAGCCGCACCGTGGTTCGCGAAGCCATCATCATGCTGGAAGTGGAAGGCTATGTTGAGGTGCGCAAAGGCTCCGGTATTCACGTGATTTCCAACCAGCCAAAACACTCCCCTGTCCCGGACGAAAGCCTTGAGTTTGCAAGCTACGGCCCGTTCGAGCTGCTTCAGGCGCGTCAGCTTATTGAGAGCAACATTGCCGAGTTCGCCGCGACCCAGGTGACCAAGCAGGACATCATGAAGCTGATGGAAATCCAGGACAAAGCGCGTCAGGAAAAATGTTTCCGCGATTCCGAATGGGATTTGCAGTTCCACGTTCAGGTGGCGCTGGCCACGCAAAATACCGCGCTGGCGGCAATTGTCGAAAAAATGTGGACTCAGCGCGTTCATAACCCGTACTGGAAGAAACTGCACGATCACATCGATTTACGCACCGTGGATAACTGGTGCGACGATCATGACCAAATTCTTAAAGCGCTGATTCGCAAAGATCCGCACGCGGCTAAACTGGCGATGTGGCAGCATCTGGAAAACACCAAGCAGATGCTGTTTAACGAAACCAGCGACGACTTCGAATTCAACGCAGACCGCTATCTTTTTGCGGACAATCCGGTCGTTCACCTCGATACGGCGGCCAATCTCGCAAAATAAGATTTCCCTTTCGCTGGCAGGCGCTCCGCTGCGCCTTCCGGCGCGAGTGGGTAAGCAAAACATATATAGTGTCAGCCTGTGTAAATCCCCTCGCTCCCTTCCAGGGCTTAAGCCAAAATCATTTCGCCCCATGCAAAATCTGTGACGCAGAACGTTGGGCTTTGTTACAATTGGATTCACTTTGCTTTTTTTAAGTTAGTGCTTGCCAACCAGCCATTTAACAGGGAACAGTTCTGGCCACCACAACGTGTCCGCGAGCGACCATAATGAAATTATAAAAATGTCGCCGTGCTGTTTTTCCCGGATAACAGGCGTGACGTTAACCGATTTCCAGGAACACTGAATGGAACTTTTGACCCAACTACTGCAAGCCTTATGGGCTCAGGATTTCGAAACGCTCGCCAATCCTTCGATGATTGGTATGCTCTACTTTGTCTTGTTTATGATCCTGTTCCTTGAAAACGGATTACTGCCCGCTGCGTTCCTGCCTGGCGACAGCCTGCTGGTGCTGGTGGGCGTACTCTGCGCTAAAGGGGCAATGGCCTTCCCGCAAACCATCTTGCTGTTAACCATCGCCGCCAGCCTCGGCTGCTGGGTGAGCTACATCCAGGGACGATGGCTTGGCAATACGCGCATCGTGCAAAACTGGCTGTCGCACCTCCCCGCGCATTACCACCAGCGCGCGCACCATCTTTTCCACAAACACGGGCTTTCAGCGCTGCTGGTTGGCCGTTTCATCGCCTTTGTGCGTACCCTGCTGCCGACCATCGCCGGGCTTTCCGGCCTGAGCAGCGCTCGTTTCCAGTTCTTTAACTGGATGAGCGGCCTGCTGTGGGTCTTAATCCTGACCACGCTGGGCTACGCGCTGGGTAAAACGCCGGTCTTTATGAAGTATGAAGATCAGCTTATGTCCTGCCTGATGCTGCTGCCCGTCGTGCTGCTGATCTTTGGCCTGGTGGGTTCGCTTGTGGTTCTGTGGAAGAAAAAATACGGAGCCAAGGGCTAACGATGGCGACCTCACCGTTCACCCTGCGACGTTTTTCTTACGCACTGATTGCGCTGGTCATAATCAGCGCACTGCTTCTTGCCTGGAGCGCGCTCCAGCGCGAGGAGTCCACGCTTGCCATCCGTTCTGTCAATCAGGGTGCAAGCGTGCCGGACGGTTTCTCCATCTGGCACCATCTGGATGCCAACGGCATCCGCTTTAAAAGCATCACCCCGCAGGATGATGTTTTGTTGATAAAGTTTGACTCAAGCGCACAAAGTGCTGCCGCCAAAGCGGTGCTCGACAGAACCCTGCCGCGCGGATACATCATCGCTCAGCAGGACGAGGACAGCCACCCGGCGGCCTGGCTGTCACTTTTGCGCGACACGTCACATCGATTCGGATAACTTCCAGGATTCTGAATCTTTTCACTCACTTTGGTGATTCCCCCGTTTACTTACTATGCTTAAGTACGCGGAGCATCAGACATATGTTCTCCGCATGACTTTGGACATCAGCACACTCCCCGGACGTGCTGTAACAATGGAAGGTTCCAATAATGAAATACCGCATCACTCTGGCTCTGGCCCTTTTATCTTTAAGCTCCGCTTCTTTTGCGACTTCTCTGTGTCAGGAGAAGGAGAACGACATTCAGCGCGAAATCAGTTATGCCGAAAAGCATAACAATCAGCACCGCATCAACGGTCTGAAGAAAGCGCTGAGTGAAGTGAAGGCTAACTGTTCGGACGACGAACTTCGTGCCGACCACAAGAAGAAAATTGATAAGCAAAAGGACGAGATAGCTGAACGCCGTCATGACCTTGAGGAAGCCAAAGAGAAAGGTGATGCGGATAAAATTGCCAAACGCGAGAAGAAGCTGAAGGAAGCGCAAGAAGAACTGAAGGCGCTGGAATCACGCGATTATTGAGTTAACGGAAGTCTCACAGGAGAAAATCATGTCAAAAGAATCTACGTCAGAAAACCTGCGCTCTGAGCTGAAATCCCTGGCGGATACCCTGGAAGAAGTACTGAATTCCTCCGCCGATAAGTCAAAAGAAGAAGTCAGCAAACTGCGCAGCAAAGCGGAGAAGGCGCTGAAAGAGAGCCGCTACCGTCTGGGTGAAACCGGCGACGTGCTGGCAAAACAGACCCGTGAAGCGGCAGCACGCGCTGACGAATATGTTCGCGATAATCCATGGACTGGCGTAGGAATCGGTGCCGCAATTGGTGTGGTGCTGGGCGTCCTGCTTACGCGTCGTTGATTATGGAAAATCCTCGTCACGCACAAGGGCCTGCAAATAACGTCCTCGGCATTGGCCAGCGTATCTTGACCACTCTGGTCAGCATTGCCGAAACGCGCGTCCGGCTGGCAGTCGTTGAACTGGAAGAGGAGAAAGCGAATCTCTTCCAGATGCTGCTGATGCTCGGGCTTACCATGCTCTTTGCCGCGTTTGGTCTGATGAGCCTGATGGTGCTGATTATCTGGGCCATCGATCCTCAGTATCGACTGAACGCGATGATCGCCACGACCGTGGTGCTGCTTGTCGGGGCACTGATTGGCGGCCTGTGGACGCTACGCAAAGCGCGCCAGTCGACCTTCCTGCGCCATACGCGTCAGGAGCTGGCGAATGACCGCTCTCTGCTGGAGGATGACAAGCCGTGAGCAGCAAAGCCGAACTCATGAAACGCAAAGCGTACCTGTTAAGCCAGATCCAGCAGCAACGGCTGGATCTGTCTGCCAGTCGCCGCGACTGGGTTGAATCAACCCGTTCGTTCGACAGAGGCTGGAGTACCTTCCTGAACCTGCGTTCATGGGCTCTGGTGGGTAGCAGCGTGATGGCGATTTGGTCGGTACGTCACCCGAATATGCTGATACGCTGGGCCAGACGTGGATTTGGCGCCTGGAGCGCCTGGCGTCTGGTGAAAACCACGCTGCGACAGCAGCAGCTACGGTGATAAAGCAAAACGGTAACCTTGGTTACCGTTTTTTGTTTTTGCGCCCTCTCCCTGTGGGAGAGTGTTCCCTAGAAAAAATGTTGGCACGGAACAGTTCCCTCGCCCCTTTGGGGAGAGGGTTAGGGTGAGGGCACCAGCGCACACGCCCCCTTGCTCAATATCTTTGATAAAGATTGACAGTTTTCCTTGCTAACATTCCCCATTCGTCACGTTTATGATTCTCTCCATCGAAAGCAAGTTCGCGATATATATCCGAATTCGTAGACAAATAATGATTAGCCGCCTAAGTGGTTTTCTGGAGAGAAAGATGAAAAAATTAGAAGATGTTGGTGTACTGGTAGCACGCATTCTGATGCCAATTCTGTTTATCACCGCAGGGTGGGGAAAAATCACCGGATATGCAGGTACCCAGCAGTACATGGAAGCAATGGGCGTGCCGGGGTTCCTGCTGCCACTGACCATTCTGCTTGAGTTTGGCGGCGGCCTGGCGGTACTGTTCGGCTTCCTGACCCGTACCACCGCGCTGTTCACTGCGGGCTTCACGCTGCTGACCGCCTTTATCTTCCACAGCAACTTTGCGGAAGGCGTGAACTCCCTGATGTTCATGAAAAACCTGACCATCGCTGGCGGCTTCCTGCTGTTGGCTATCACCGGTCCGGGCGCATACAGCATCGACCGCGTTCTGAATAAGAAGTGGTAAGCACGCTATACTGATGTAAAAAAGCGAGGAGATTTCTCCTCGCTTTTGCTATCTGACGGAGGAGGAAAAAATGGGACAACTCGTAGACGGCGTCTGGCAGGATGTCTGGTATGACACTAAATCCACCGGGGGTCGCTTCAAGCGCTCCGTTTCGGCCTTCCGTAACTGGCTGACCGCCGACGGTGCGCCCGGCCCAAGCGGCGAAGGCGGCTTCGCGGCCGAAAAAGATCGTTATCATCTCTATGTATCACTCGCCTGTCCGTGGGCGCACCGCACGCTGATTGTGCGCAAGCTCAAAGGGCTGGAGTCATTGCTGCCTGTCTCGGTGGTCAATCCACTGATGCTGGAAAACGGCTGGACCTTTGACAGCGATTTCCCGGCCGCCACCGGCGACGATCTGTATCATCACGATTTTCTGTATCAGCTTTATCTGCGCGCCGACCCGCACTACACCGGCCGCGTGACCGTTCCGGTACTGTGGGACAAGAAAAACCAGACCATCGTCAGCAACGAATCTGCGGAGATTATCCGTATGTTCAACACCGCGTTTGATGCCCAGGGCGCACGCGCGGGGGATTACTATCCGTTCGAATTGCGCGACAAGATTGATGAGCTGAACGGCTGGATTTACGACAACGTAAACAACGGCGTGTATAAAGCCGGTTTCGCCACCAGCCAGGAAGCCTATGACGAAGCGGTCGGAAAGGTCTTTGAATCGCTGGAACGCCTGGAGCAGATCCTCGGCAAGCATCGCTATCTCACGGGCGATCGCCTGACGGAAGCGGACATTCGCCTGTGGACCACGCTGGTGCGTTTTGATCCGGTGTACGTCACCCACTTCAAGTGCGATAAGCATCGCATCAGCGACTACATGAACCTGTACGGTTTCCTGCGCGACATCTATCAGATGCCGGGGATCGCCGAAACGGTCGATTTTGACCATATTCGCACCCACTATTACCGCAGCCATAAAACCATTAATCCGACGGGCATTATCTCCATTGGCCCGTGGCAGGATCTGGATGAGCCGCACGGGCGCGACGTGCGTTTCGGCTAAATATTCAGGGCATCGATTGATGCCCTTTTTTATTTTTCGAACTCAATCTATTCTTATAGTGATTGCTTAAAAAACAAGTGATTGACTGATTATTGAGGCAAGGAAAATGGACTGGTATTTAAAAGTACTGCGCAACTACATCGGATTTGGCGGACGTGCCCGCCGCAAAGAGTACTGGATGTTCGTTCTGGTGAACTTCATCCTCGTTATCGTACTGGGCATTGTTGATAAAATTCTGGGCTGGGAACGTGCGGGGGGTGAAGGCGTTCTCACGACGATTTACGGTCTGCTGGTGATGCTGCCTTCCTGGGCCGTGCTGTTTCGTCGTCTTCACGACACGGATCGTTCGGCCTGGTGGCTACTGCTGCTGCTGATCCCGATTATCGGCTGGCTGGTGATCCTGATCTTTAGCTGTCAAAACGGCACGCCGGGCGACAACCGCTTCGGCCCGGATCCTAAACTCCACGCATAAAAAAAGCCCGGTAACTTACCGGGCCCGTTTGCTTATTTGTTGTAGTGGGCAAAAAGCTTGGGTATTTCGCGCAGACACCAGGACTTGGCTTCGCCCATGCTGTCACGACGCCACGCCATAATGATATCTACTTCGCTGGTGTACTCCGGGCTAACTACCCGCAGACGTCCTTCGGCGATGTCTTTTTCCACGAACGGGTAAGGCATGGTCGCCATTCCCAGCCCCGCCAGCAGCGCCTGGCGCTTGTCTTCCAGCGAGGTCACCGTCAGACGCGGCTGTTTATCCAGCAGCTGAACGGTTAACACCGGGCGCTCACGGGCGGTATCCGCCACCGCAACGCCGCGATACTTCACGCGCGTGACTTCGGAAAGCGGCTCCGGCTCCTGATGGATCGGGTGATCCGGCGCGGCCACATAGACGTTCATCACGCTGTAAAGCTTGCGGGAGTTGATCTCCGACGACGAACGAAAATGCATGTCCGGCGCAATCACGATATCCGCCCTGCCCGTTTCCAGACGCTCCCACGCCCCGGCCAGCACTTCGGTGATGATCGACAGCTGGGTGTTGGCTTTCGCCGCCAGCCGGTCCACCAGCGGGAACAGCGCCTCGGTCGGCACCAGCGCTTCGGTAACCAGCGTCAGGTGGGTTTCCCAACCGCGCGCCAGCGCTTCGGCGTCGGTGGTCAGCTTGTCGGCGGCTTCCAGCAGCACGCGCCCGCGCTCCAGCAGCATTCGCCCCACGTTGGTGAATTTTGTTCTATGACCGGAACGATCGAACAACACCACGTCCAGCTCCTCTTCGAGCTTCTGCATGGTATAGCTCAGCGCAGACGGAACGCGCCCCAGTTCATCTGCCGCAGCGGCAAAGCTGCCACGCCTGTCGATCGCGTCCATCACGCGAAGCGCCTCAAGCGTCAATGCTCTCTCTTTAGCCATCTCGTTCTCATTCAGGAAATTTGAACATACCGGGCAGAATATCTGGCTAACAATGCATCGTCCATACCTTTACCATTGTTTTAGTGTAAAGAGAGGTCACGTTTATGATTACGACAAGAACAGCTAAACAGTGCGGACAGGCTGACTTCGGTTGGCTACAGGCTCGCTACACCTTCTCCTTTGGACACTACTTTGACCCTAAACTCCTCGGTTACGCTTCCCTGCGCGTATTGAATCAGGAAGTGCTGGCGCCAGGCGCCTCCTTCCAGCCGCGCACGTATCCGAAAGTCGATATTTTGAACCTGATACTGGAAGGCGAGGCAGAATACCGCGACAGCGAGGGCAATCATGTCCAGGCGAAGGCTGGCGAAGCGTTGTTGATTTCAACGCAGCCCGGCATGAGTTACAGCGAGCATAACCTCAGCAAAGATAAAACGCTGACCCGGATGCAGCTGTGGCTGGATGCCTGCCCTGAGCGGGAAAATCCGCTGGTGCAAAAGATTGATATTAAACACGGTAAACAGCAGCTGATTGCGACGCCCGACGGCAGTCACGATAGCCTGCAACTGCGCCAGCAGGTGTGGCTGCACCATATCGAGCTGAAAAAGGGTGAACAGGTGAGCGTCCAGCTTCACGGGCCTCGCGCCTATTTGCAGTCCATCCACGGCACGGTCCATGCGCTGACGCACTCGGAAGAGAAAGAGGCGCTGACCTGCGGTGACGGGGCGTTTATTCGCGATGAAGCGAACGTCACCCTAGTCGCTGACACGCCGCTGCGCGCCCTGCTGATTGATTTGCCGGTTTAAAGAACGCCCTCACCCTAACCCTCTCCCAACGGGAGAGGGGACCGATCGAGCGCCGTACGCGACGACGAAATTACTCTGCCAGCGCGTTAGCCATATCGGTTTTAATCTGCTTGCGCTGTTCTGGCGTCAGCACCTGGTTCACGTCGAAGTAATATTTCACGCGATAGTAACGCGCCTGCTCTTCAATTTTGCTGAATGCCGCAAGCTGATTTTTCACCGTGCTTTCATCCCATTTATTTGCCTGGAACATCGCCACCAGCGCGCCGTCTTTCACGTTCGTCATGGGGATTTTGCTGACGTTGTCTTCCAGCGTCTGATGCAGATCGTCAATCTTTTTCACCTGCTCACTGCTGAGCTTCAGGTGCTGCACCAGCGGATCCTGAGAAGGCGAAGGCGCGGCCTGAACGTTCGCTGCCTGGGCGGTCATGCTCACGCCAACCAGCGACGCTGCCAGCAGGGCAATACGGGTCATTTTCATCATCTTACTGTCCTTTCATTCTGTTTATGGGAAATGCAGGCGCATTGTTTTTCAAGAGCGGATGAATATGTGTGATTTATTATATAAACAAATTTGTATGTTCTGCGGGCGATAAAAAAGCCCCCTTCGCAAAGGGGGCTGAGGCTGATACAGGTTACATTGCCTGGGTAAAGGTTCGCGAAATCACATCCTGCTGCTGGGCGCGCGTCAGGGCGTTAAAGCGCACCGCGTAGCCTGACACGCGGATCGTCAGGTTGGGGTAATTCTCCGGATATTCGATGGCATCCAGCAGCATTTCCCGGTTCATAACGTTCACGTTCAGGTGCTGCCCGCCCTCCACGGAGGCTTCATGATGGAAATACCCGTCCAGCAGCCCGACAAGGTTGGTTTTGCGCACCGCCTCATCTTTGCCCAGCGCCTGCGGCACAATCGAGAAGGTATAGGAAATACCGTCTTTGGCGTAGGTGAAGGGCAGTTTCGCGACGGAGGTTAGCGAGGCCACCGCCCCTTTGCGATCGCGCCCGTGCATCGGGTTCGCCCCCGGCGCAAACGGCGTGCCGCTGCGGCGTCCGTCCGGCGTGTTCCCGGTCTTCTCGCCGTACACCACGTTCGAGGTGATGGTGAGGATAGACTGGGTCGGCACCGCGTTGCGGTAGGTCGGCAGCGCCTGGATCTTCTTCATAAAGCGCTCAACCAGATCGCAGGCAATGCTGTCCACGCGGTCGTCGTTGTTGCCGTACTGCGGGTACTCCCCTTCAATCACAAAATCCACCGCCAGGCCGTTCTGGTCGCGCACCGGTTTGACCGTGGCGTATTTAATTGCCGACAGGGAATCCGCCGCCACCGACAGCCCGGCAATGCCGCAGGCCATCGTGCGGCAGACGTCCCGGTCGTGCAGCGCCATCAGCGAGGCTTCGTAGCTGTATTTATCATGCATGTAGTGGATGAGGTTCAGGGCGCTGATGTACTGCACCGCCAGCCAGTCCATAAAGCGATCGAGGCTGGCCATCACGGTATCGTAGTTCAGCACGTCGTCCAGCAGCGGCGCGGCTTTCGGGCCGACCTGGATTTTTAGCTTCTCATCCACGCCGCCGTTGATCGCGTACAGCAGCGTTTTAGCGAGGTTGGCGCGCGCGCCAAAGAACTGCATCTGCTTGCCGATCACCATCGGGCTGACGCAGCAGGCGATAGCGTAGTCGTCGCTGTTGAAGTCTGCACGCATCAGATCGTCGTTCTCGTACTGTAACGATGAGGTCACGATCGACACCTGCGCGGCGTATTTCTTGAACGCGATCGGCAGATGCTCAGACCAGAGGATCGTCAGGTTGGGCTCCGGCGCGGGCCCCATGGTGTGCAGCGTATGCAGATAGCGGAAGCTGTTTTTCGTCACCAGCGTGCGGCCGTCCAGCCCCATCCCGCCGATCACCTCCGTCGCCCAGATCGGATCGCCGGAGAACAGCGTGTCGAACTCCGGGGTACGCAGGAAGCGCACCATGCGGATCTTCATGATGAAGTGGTCGATCAGCTCCTGAGCCTGTACCTCGCTCAGCCGTCCGGCCTGCATGTCGCGCTCAATATAGATATCGAGGAAAGTCGCCGTGCGCCCCAGCGACATCGCCCCGCCGTTTTGCGATTTGACCGCCGCCAGATAGGCAAAGTAGACCCACTGCACCGCCTCCTGGGCGTTCATCGCCGGACGAGAGATATCAAAGCCATAGCTCGCCGCCATCTGCTGGATTTGCAGCAGCGCGCGCCTGTGTTCTGCCAGCTCTTCGCGCAGACGGATGGTGGCCTCAAGATCCTCGCCGCGCTCCAGCCTGCCCTGTAGGTCGGCGAACTGAAGCTCGCGTTCGCGCACCAGATAAGTGATGCCGTACAGCGCCACGCGGCGATAGTCGCCGATGATGCGCCCGCGCCCGTAGCCGTCCGGCAGACCGGTCAGCACGCCGGATTTACGGCAGCGCATCATCTCCGGCGAGTAGACGTCGAAGACCCCCTGATTGTGGGTTTTACGCAGGTCGGTGAACAGGTATTCAAACTGCGGATCCATTTCGCGGCCGTAGGCCTCAAACGAGCTGCGGATCATGTTGATCCCGCCGTACGGGTGCAGCGCGCGCTTGAGCGGCTTGTCGGTTTGCAGGCCGACGATCGTTTCCAGCTCTTCGTCGATATACCCCGGGCCGTGGGCGGTGATGGTGGTGGCAATATTGGTATCAAAATCCACCGGGGCGTGGGTGGCATTCTCCTGACGAATGCCAACCATTACCTTTTGCCACAGCGCCGTCGTAGCTGGCGTCGCCTGCGCGAGAAACGCGTCGTCGCCCTCGTAAGGGGTGTAGTTATGCTGGATAAAATCGCGAACGTTAACGGTGTTTTTCCAGTCTTCACCGCGAAACCCGGCCCAGGCGTCGCTGTAAGGCGCAACGCCGGTATCAATTGTAACTTTCATGAGATTCTCGCTTTATCAGGCGTAAGCCGCAGCCGGGACACGCTTTCCAAGACGGAGAGCATCCAGCGCGATCATTTTTTCTTCATTAGTAGGTACTACCGCGCAAGCCACGCGGGAGGCGTCAGTTGAAATCACGCGCTCGCCGGCGCTTCCCGGCAGGGCGTTTTTGGCCTCGTCGAGAACGATGCCGAAGACCTTAAGGTGCTCCGCCACCAGGGCGCGGATCAGCGTCGAGTTTTCGCCGATGCCGCCGGTGAACACCACGCCATCCAGCCGGTGCAGCGACGCGGCGTGTCCGGCGATGTGCCGCGCAATGCGATGCACAAAGGTGTTGATCGCCAGCGCCGCGCGCGGATGTCCCTCGTGCCAGGCTTTTTCAAGGGTGCGAAGATCGGCGGACAGCCCGGAGATCCCCAGCAGCCCCGACTCTTTGTTCACCACCCGTTCGAGATCGTCGAGCGACTGCCCGGTCTGGCGGGCAATCCACGCCATCGCGCCGAAATCGACATCGCCACAGCGCGTGCCCATCACCAGCCCTTCCAGCGGCGTCATCCCCATTGAGGTATCCACGCTTTCACCGTTGCGAACCGCGCAGATGGACGCCCCGTTACCGAGATGGGCAATCACCAGCCCGCTGTCGTCGGGGGACAGCCCGAGAAGCGCCTGCGCCTGCCCGGCCACGTAGCGGTGTGAGGTGCCGTGAAAACCGTAGCGGCGCACGCCAAGCTCCTCGAAATAGCGGTAGGGCAGCCCGTACAGATAGGCTTCTGGCGGCAGGGTCTGGTGGAAGCTGGTATCAAAGACCGCCACCTGCTGCACGCCGGGGAACAGGCTCGCGGCCGCTTCTACGCCGCTTAAGTTGGCGTAGTTATGCAGCGGGGCCAGCGGGGAGACCTGGCGGATCTGCTCGATCACGGCGTCCGTAATCAGGGTCGACTCGCTGAACAGCTCGCCGCCGTGGGCAATGCGGTGGCCGATTAGGGCCACGCTGCTCATCAGGTTGCGTTTTTCCAGCTCCAGGGCGATGGCGGCCAGCGCCCCTTCGTAGTCGTGATGAGCCAGTCTGACCGGCTCACCCCCGTTCACGGATATAAAGGCGTTTTCAGCGTTGATGCCGTCGGCAATGCCCGTCACCAGGGCATCGCAGCTGTCGGCGTCCAGAACCGAAAACTTCACGGAAGAGGATCCGCAGTTAATCACCAGTACAACCGGAAATTCAATCATCGTGCTACTCCGCTCATCCTGAGCCTTGATTAAAACAGTTTATAAACGATGTTCAGAATGGTCAGCAGACCCACCACGGTGACGAAAATGTTCTCCGGACGGCCTTTGTACTTCGCCAGCGCCGGGGTTTTGCGGATGGCGTACATCGGCAGCAGGCACAGCAGAGAGGCGATAATCGGCGCGCCCATCGCTTCAATAAGGTCCAGAATGTTCGGGTTGGCGTAGGCCACCACCCAGGTCGAGCCCATGATGAAAATCATGCTGATGGTGTTGAGCTTGCCGAGCGTGACCTTCTTCTTGTCACCCTTATAGCCGAACTTAAGGATCAGGCCGTTCAGCCCTTCCAGCGTGCCGAGGTAGTGGCCGAAGAAGGATTTAAAGATGGCGACCAGCGCAATGATAGACGCACCGTACTCCAGCACCGTGGCGAAGGTGGATTTGGTTCCTGACATCGACGCGAAGTGGTTCGCCAGGTATGAGAGCACCGGGATATTCTGGGCTTTGGCCTCCGCCATGTTCTGCGGAGAGAGGGTAAACAGGCAGCTAAAGGCGAAGAACATCACTACCGCCACCATCAGCAGGCTGGCGCGACCGATGATTTTGGAACATTTCTGCTCGGTGTACTCCTTGCCAAATTCCGGCTCGTACTCTTCACGCTTCGAGACCACAAACGAAGAGACAATCGGCGAGAAGTTAAAGGAGAAGACCATGATGGAAATCCCGAGCCATACCGTTACCAGAATGCCGTCGTGACCGGTGAAGGCGATGTCGCTCAGGTTAACCTGGTCGATGACCGCAGAGTTCCAGTAAGGGATCAGCGACAGGGAGATCAGCACCAGGCTGGCGATAAACGGGAACACCAGGAAGCTCATCACCTTGACCATCAGGTCTTTACCAAACCAGATGACAAAGGCCATCAGCAGCAGCAGGAAGAGCGCCACAAAGCCGCGGTTCAGGGCTGGCAACTGGAGCTGGTTTTCCCAGAAGGTCATGAAAGTGTTGGTAATGGTAACGCCGTAGATCCACAGCAGCGGGCAGATCGCGAAGAAATAGAGGAACGTTATCACCACCCCGCCGGTCTTGCCGAAGTGCTCCTCCACCGTTTCGGTAATGTTGCCGGAGACATTACTCCCCGACAGGCACAGCCGCGCCAGCGCCCGGTGGCAATAGAAGGCGATTGGGAAGGCGAGAAGCAGCATCAGCAGGATGGGGATCAGGCCGCCGAATCCGGCGCGGATCGGGAAGAATAATACCCCTGCGCCGATTGCCGTGCCGAACAGGCCGAGCGTCCAGGTGGTGTCCGATTTGCGCCAGGTCGAGGTTTTTGTCTGGCCAACGATAATGCTTTCAGAGTTGCTCATAGGTCATCCTTATGCGTCAACGAAGCCGGTAATTTGAGAAACGCGGGAGAGATCGATATTGCCGCCGGAAATAATGCTGACGGTCTTACGCCCCTGAATATAGTGGTCGAGCTTGCCGCTTAATAACGCCGCACAGGCCAGCGCGCCCGCCCCTTCGGTCACCACTTTATTTCGCTGGATCAGGGCAATCATGCTGTTGCGAATATCGTCTTCGCTGACCAGCACAATGTCGTCCACCAGTTCACGGACAATATTGAAGGTTAAATTCCCCGGGCGAGAAACATCGCAGCCGTCGGCTAATGTTCCGGTCACGCGGTGGTTCATTATTTCCCCGGCATAATATGAGGCCGCCATGCCGTGAACGTTTTCCGACTGTACGCCGATAATATTAATGGTCGGGTTAATGGATTTAATCGCCGTTGCAATGCCCGCAATTAATCCGCCGCCGCCGATTGGCACAATCACGTTATCCACATCGTAGAGATCTTCGAGAATTTCCAGACCGATGGTGCCCTGCCCGGCAATGACTTTGGCGTCGTCGTAAGGCGGGATAAAAATACGCCCTTCCATCTCGACGATTTCGCTCACTTTGGCGATGGTGTCGTTAAAGTTCTCGCCGTGCAGCACCACTTCCGCCGAGTAGTCGCGGGTGGCCGCCACTTTGGACTTTGGCGCGCCCATCGGCATCACCACCTTGCCGTCGATACCGAGCATCGCGCAGGAGAGCGATACCCCCTGCGCGTGGTTTCCCGCCGAGCAGGCGACCACGCCCTTGCGTTTTTCGGCGTCGGTGAGCGAGGCCAGCTTATTAAACGCGCCGCGTATTTTAAACGACCCGGTACGCTGCATATTTTCAAACTTCAGGTATATCTCACCTTTACAACGTTCGCTGAGGTAATTAGAGCGCGGCATTCCGGTTTTATAGATTTTACCGGCCAGGCGTTTTCTGGCGTCCTGAATATCGTCAATCGTTACCGGGAGATCGTAGGTAATGTGCATAATATCCTCGTTATAATAATTCATTTTTTCAGGCAAAGTCAGGGTATCAGAGCGGAAATAAATAACGCCCCGGGTGTTTTAAAACGTAATGAACCTTATCGTCGCTTTTTACAATTTAGCGCTGAATATTGTTTCGCCAGTTCAACTAATACCGACGCGGATTTTTTAATACTGTAATTTTTTGACCATACGGCAGCGTAGCGCGCCACCGGTAATTCATCCTCAACCGGCAGGACAATAAACTGGTCAGAGCCGAACGGCGCAATCATGTCGCGGGGAATAACCGTCAGATAATCGGCATTGAGGACAAGGTTATAAATGGTGACCACGGAGTCGGTCTGGACGATGTTTTCAATGCTGATGTGGTTGTCTTGCAGGGTGGTCAGGAGATCTTTGTAGTAGCCCATATCGGTTTGCGGCATCACCCACTGCTCTTGGGTGAGCGATGCCAGGGTTGTCGGGCCGGTGCACGTTCGTGATTTGCTGGCCACCAGCACAAACTCGGATTCAAACAGCGGCTCGACGTGCAGATCCTGAAGCAGCATTTCGTCGCTCAGGGTACCGATGGCAAAGTCCAGCCGACCGTCGCGAATGGCAGGCAGGAACGACGAGAGCTGCGCTTCATACATCGAGACACGCGCCTTCGGGAACACCTCCCGGAACTTTTTGATCATCTCTGATAGGAAGGTAAAGCCAATCAGTGACGGGTAGCCAAAAGAGACATCCATGACGGTGCTGAAACTCAGGCTGTTGATTTCGCTCACCATGTTTTTCATCTCGCGAGTGATCGACTCGGCGTAGGAGAGCAGCACCTGGCCTGCGGCGGTCAGTTTGACGCCGGTGTTTTTGCGCACCATCACTTCCACGCCGAAGTAGGATTCGATATCGCTGATGATTTTGCTGACGGCGGGCTGCGTCAGCCCCAGCTGTCTGGCAGCAGAACCTATGGAGCCACTTTTAATGACTTCCTGAAATACCACGAGGTGCTGTGTTTTCGGTAGAATAATAGTGTTCATAATATTCTGCGCTTATTTCCCTATGACGGGGCGAATTCTACCCAATAATCTTTCGGGGGGTATGTGCTGTTACTCACAATTTATCTTTGCTCGACTTCTCCGCCCTCTCAAATCACCAATAAAAACACTATAAATCAATAAATTAACTTAACATCAGAGTGCGTTTTGGCTGATATCGATCAATAAAAACGGCGCTAATAACTTTATTTTATGGCAATAAACACGGTGTTTTTATGCGCGATTAAAATATCAAATAAGACCATCTTTCAGGCAATTAACGGTTAATAAAACGACGTTATTTCATTAAACGATTTTTGTGAATTATCAACTTCGCGGTTAATTTTTTTTGCAGCCCAACGGAAAGAGTGGAGCAGGTCACATATTCATGCGGTAAATGTTTTGAGATTCAATAACCCTTTAGCAAACGAGAAAGCATTAGGCATCATCGAAGCAACATCATTAACAAATCAACAACACTGAAAAATCACCCATTTATAGCGCGAAATAGTGTGATTTAAATCGCCCGCGGCGCATGAATGTATTCATTTACGGTAAAAACAGTGAAATGTGCTTAGTGTCGCAAATTTGAGAATTGATATCGTTTGTCTACATTGGCGCCAGGTCAGAAAGCAAAAACCCCGCCGAAGCGGGGTTTTGTAAGAAGTTGAAGCTGACCGATAAGCCGGGTTCTGTCGTGGACAGTCATTCATCTAGGCCAGCAATCGCTCACTGGCTCAAGCAGCCTACCCGGGTTCAGTACGGGCCGTACCTTGTGAACCCCTATTTGGCCTTGCTCCGGGTGGAGTTTACCGTGCCACGGACTGTTGCCAGCCGCGCGGTGCGCTCTTACCGCACCCTTTCACCCTTACCTGATCCCACTTACGTGGGCCATCGGCGGTTTGCTCTCTGTTGCACTGGTCGTGGGTTTCCCCCCCAGGCGTTACCTGGCACCCTGCCCTATGGAGCCCGGACTTTCCTCCCCTCCGCCCGTCTCCCCCGAAAGGGACGACGACGAAGCGGCGACTGTCTGGTCAGCTTCGGCGCGCAGTATAGAGGGTTTGCGCGCCGCTGTCACCCTTGGGTGCGCATCCCTATCTGTAACGTCGCCGCGATGTTGCGCGACGAGCGGTAAATATTGTCGAACGCGCCGCGAAACGCCTCTTCCAGCGAGCCAATACTGGTCAGCACGCTGAACACTGCGTCGATACCGTACTGATGCACTACGCCCACGTCTTTGGTCAGGCTTCCGGCGATCCCGATCACCGGCTTATGGTATTTTTTGGCGACGCTCGCCACGCCCACCGGCACTTTGCCGTGAATGCTCTGGCTGTCGAGCCGCCCTTCCCCGGTCACTACCCAGGTGCAGTCGTGGATGTGCTCTTCCAGGTTAAGCGCCTGGGTGACAATCTCGATGCCGCTCTTAAGCTCCGCGCCCAGAAACGCCATCAGCGCCGCGCCCATTCCGCCAGCCGCACCCGCGCCGGGCACATGCTTCACGTCGATACGCAGGGATTTTTTAATCACGTCCGCGTAGTGGCTCAGGTTGGCGTCCAGCTCGAGGATCATCCCTTCGGTTGCCCCTTTCTGCGGGCCAAAGATGCGCGATGCGCCTTTCTCCCCCACCAGCGGGTTGGTCACGTCGCACGCCACGCGGATGGTACAATCTTTCAGACGCGGATCGAGACCCGAGGCATCAATGCTGTTGAGCGCCATCAGGCTGCCGCCGCCAAAGCCGATCTCGGTGCCGTTGGCATCGCAGAGCTTCGCGCCCAGCGCCTGGACCATGCCCGCGCCGCCGTCGTTGGTCGCGCTGCCGCCGATACCGATAATGATATTGCGTGCGCCTTTATCCAGCGCGCTCAGGATAAGCTCCCCGGTGCCGCGCGAGGTGGTCACCAGCGGGTTACGCTGGGCGGGTGGGACCAGCGCCAGACCGCTCGCGGCCGCCATCTCAATAAACGCGGTGTTGCCATCGCCGGACATTCCCCAGCAGGCGTTGACCTTCTCGCCTAACGGCCCGGTCACAACGGCATGGTGCTCTGCGCCCTGGGTGGCGGCAATCATCGCTTCGACCGTACCTTCCCCGCCGTCAGCAACAGGAACAGAAACATAAAGTGCATCGGGGAAGATTTCCCGAAATCCTTTTTCTATCGCCTGAGCTACCTCGGAGGCAGACAGGCTTTCTTTATAAGAGTCTGGAGCGATTACGATTTTCATAGTTGTAGCCTGTTACTGCATTCCGGCCTGGACTGTAGGCCCGGCAGCGTTGCGCCACCGGGCACGCCGTCATTAGCGAGAGATTTCGACCTTCGCCAGTTTTTCGTAGTAGCACGCAATGGCGCTGTGGTCAGCGGTTCCCAGACCATCGGCACGCAGCGCCTGCATCATCTCCATCACCGCAGCGGTCAGCGGCAGCTGTGCGCCCACGCCGTGGGAAGTGTCCAGCGCGTTCGCCAGATCTTTAATGTGCAGGTCGATACGGAAGCCCGGCTTGAAGTTACGATCCATCACCATTGGCGCTTTGGCGTCCAGCACGGTGCTGCCCGCCAGGCCGCCGCGGATCGCCTGATACACCAGATCCGGGTTCACGCCCGCTTTGGTCGCCAGGGTCAGCGCTTCGGACATCGCGGCAATGTTCAGCGCCACAATCACCTGGTTTGCCAGCTTGGTGACGTTGCCCGCCCCGATTTCACCGGTATGCACCACGGAACCCGCCATCGCTTTCAGCAGGTCGTAATATTTGTCGAAAATCGCCTTGTCGCCGCCCACCATCACGGACAGGGTGCCGTCGATCGCCTTCGGCTCGCCGCCGCTCACCGGGGCATCAAGCATGTCCACGCCTTTCGCCTTCAGCGCTTCACTGATTTCACGGCTCGCCAGCGGGGCGATAGAGCTCATATCAATGACTACCAGGCCAGGCTTAGCGCCTTCGATAATGCCGTTCTCGCCCAGCGCAACCTCTTTCACGTGCGGGGAGTTCGGCAGCATGGTGATGATGACATCGCACTGCTCGGCAATGGCTTTGGCGGTGGTGGCGGTTTCTGCTCCGGCAGAAATGACCTCTGCCACCGCGTCAGGATTACGGTCAGAAACCACCAGTGAGTAACCTGCTTTAATGAGGTTTTTACTCATTGGTTTACCCATGATACCCAGGCCAATAAAACCAACTTTCATCGTCATAATCTCTCTCTTTCTCTCAGGGGTGGTTATTTCTTAAAGGAATCAGCCAGCTTTTGCGTGGCAGAGCGGAACACGCCGAGGTCGCTGCCGACGGCAACGAAGGTCGCGCCCCACTCCAGATAGCGGCGGGCGTCGGCCTCAACCGGTGCGAGGATGCCGCACGGTTTGCCGTGCGCTTTCGCGCGGGCAAAAATATGCTGGATTGCGCGCTGCACGTCCGGGTGGCCGGCGTTGCCCAGATGACCAAAGGCTGCCGCCAGGTCGCTTGGGCCAACAAAGATGCCGTCTACGCCGTCGGTAGAGGCAATCGCATCCACGTTGTCTACGCCCTGCTGGCTCTCAATCTGCACCAGGATGGTGATGTTCTTGTTGGACTGCGCGAAGTAATCCGGCACGGTGCCAAACATGTTGGCGCGGTGAGACACGGACACGCCGCGAATGCCTTCCGGTGGATAGCGCGTGGACGCCACCGCCTGCACCGCTTCCTCTTCGGTTTCCACAAACGGGATCAGGAAGTTATAGAAACCGATATCCAGCAGACGCTTGATGATCACCGGCTCGTTGGTCGGCACGCGCACCACCGGGGCGCTGTGGCTGCCCTTCAGCGCCATCAGCTGGGGAATAAAGGTGGTGATATCGTTTGGCGCATGTTCGCCGTCCAGCACCAGCCAGTCGAAACCGGCCAGGCCCAGCACTTCGGTGCTGATCGGGCTTGCCAGCGCTGACCAGCAGCCAATCTGAATCTGGTGCGCCGCGAGGGCCGCCTTAAATTTGTTCGGGAAGATATCGTTACTCATCGCTTATACCTTTGCTTATTTCTGCAATTCCATACGTTTGATGTCGCCTACCACGAACAGGTAGCAGACCATCGCCATCAACGCTGAACAGCCAACGAATACCAGTGCCGCGTTGAACGAATGCAGTTCACTGACCAGATAACCAATTACCAGCGGAGTCACGATGGACGCCACGTTACCAAAGACGTTAAACACGCCACCGCACAGGCCGACAATCTCTTTTGGCGCGGTATCGGAAATCACCGGCCAGCCCAGCGCACCGAACCCTTTGCCGAAGAAGGCGAGCGCCATCAGGGCCACCACCAGCGCGGTATTGTTGGTGTAGTTACACAGGATGATGGTCGACGCCAGCAGCATACCGACCACAATCGGCAGCTTACGCGCCAGGGTAATCGACCGGCCCTGCTTAATCAGATAGTCCGAGAACACCCCGCCCAGCACGCCACCCGCAAAGCCGCACAGCGCCGGAATAGAGGCCACCAGGCCCACCTTCAGGATCGACATCCCCTTTTCCTGCACCAGATAAATCGGGAACCAGGTAAGGAAGAACCAGGTGATGGTGTTGATAAAGTATTGACCGAAAAATACGCCCAGCATCATGCGGTTGGTCAATAGCTGTTTGATGTAATGGAGCTTAGGACCTTTCGCCGCGTCGGAGCCTGGCTTCTTGTGGTCCATATCCACCACCGCGCCGCCCTCGGAGATAAACTTCAGCTCCTGCTCTGACATACGCGGATGGTCGGTCGGGTTATGAATGAACTTCACCCACATGGCGGTCAGGACAAAACCAATCACGCCCATCACGGTAAAGACGTGTTCCCAGCCCCAGGCGAAGGTCAGCCAGCCGAGCAGCGGCGAGAAAATCGCGAGCGAGAAATACTGCGCAGAGTTGAAAATCGCGGAGGCCGTACCGCGCTCTTTGGTCGGGAACCAGGCCGCCACAATGCGGGCGTTCGCCGGGAACGACGGCGCTTCCGAGAAGCCGAGCATAAAGCGCATAAAGAACATCGAGATACCCGCCCACGCTATCGGGAAGAGATCCACAAAGCCCTGTAAGAAGGTGAACAGCGACCAGAAGAACAGGCTGTATGAATAGACCTTTTTCGAGCCGAACTTGTCCAGCAGCCAGCCGCCCGGGATCTGCATCAGCAGGTAGGCCCAGCCGAAGGCGGAGAAAATGTAGCCCATCGACACGGCGCTGAGCTGAAGCTCTTTCGCCACCTCGGTCCCGGCAATCGACAGCGTGGCGCGGTCAGCGTAGTTCACCGCCGTCACAATAAATATAATCAGTAGAATTAAATATCGGGTGGGCATTCCCTTTTTAGCTTCTACGGTAGTATCCAGTATCATGTTTATTTCCTCGGGCACATCGATAGATTTATTTTTATTGTTTTTATAAGGACTATTTCCTGATTATTTATCGATAGCAGGTAATATCAGGTAATTAACCAGACGCAATGAAAACGTGATTCAGTATAATCGCCACTCAGGGGCTGCACATTGGATTAACGCTCAATTATCAGGTCGCAATTCAATATTATTTTGAGCATATGCACAAAGCCCTGGGCGCTGATGCACAGAATCAGGTAATAACGGCCAGAGGGCGTCTTCTCCGGTATCGCAGAGTGATCGCGATCACATTTTTATATCCAAAGTCCTGACATTCTTTATTTAAGAAAGCCGCGTCTTTATTTCGTTAATAAGAAAATAAACACCAGACTGGCTGCATTTAATATCTGACACTTTGCTGGAGATTTCTGAACAATGGCCGACATTGAAATTCGACAAGCGTCGCCGACGGCGTTCTATATAAAAGTCCACGACACAGATAATGTGGCGATTATTGTTAACGACAACGGTTTAAAAGCGGGAACCCGATTCCCGGACGGGCTTGAGCTGATTGAGCATATTCCTCAGGGCCATAAAGTGGCACTGGTGGATATCCCCGCGCACGGCGAAATCGTCCGCTACGGCGAAGTGATTGGCTACGCGGTTCGCGCTATTCCGCAGGGTAGCTGGATTGAGGAGTCGCTGGTGGAGCTGCCAAAAGCGCCGCCGCTGAACACCCTGCCGCTGGCCACCCGCGTGCCGGAGCCTCTGCCACCGCTGGAGGGTTACACCTTCGAAGGCTACCGCAACGCGGACGGTAGCGTCGGCACCAAAAACCTGCTCGGCATTACTACCAGCGTACACTGCGTGGCGGGCGTGGTGGATTACGTGGTGAAGATCATCGAGCGCGATCTGCTGCCAAAATACCCGAACGTCGACGGCGTGGTGGGTCTGAACCACCTTTACGGCTGCGGCGTGGCGATCAACGCCCCGGCAGCGGTAGTGCCTATCCGCACCATCCACAACATCGCCCTGAACCCGAACTTCGGTGGTGAAGTGATGGTGATTGGCCTCGGCTGCGAGAAGCTCCAGCCCGAGCGCCTGCTGCAAGGCACCGAAGACGTACAGGCGATTGCGGTTGACGATGCCAGCATCGTGCGTTTGCAGGACGAGCACCACGTCGGCTTTAAATCAATGGTCGAGGATATTCTTCAGGTGGCCGAGCGCCATCTGCAAAAGCTCAACCAGCGCCAGCGCGAGACCTGCCCGGCCTCCGAGCTGGTGGTGGGGACACAGTGCGGCGGCAGCGATGCATTTTCCGGCGTGACGGCGAACCCGGCGGTGGGCTATGCCTCCGACCTGTTCGTGCGCTGCGGCGCGACGGTGATGTTCTCGGAAGTGACCGAAGTGCGTGACGCCATCCACCTGCTGACCCCGCGCGCCGTCAACGAAGAGGTGGGCAAACGCCTGCTGGAAGAGATGGCCTGGTACGATAACTATCTGGATATGGGTAAAACCGACCGCAGCGCTAACCCTTCTCCGGGCAACAAAAAGGGCGGTCTGGCAAACGTGGTGGAAAAGGCTCTCGGCTCGATTGCTAAATCCGGCCAGAGCGCGATTGTCGAAGTGCTGTCACCGGGCCAGCGCCCGACCAAACGCGGCCTGATCTACGCGGCAACGCCCGCCAGCGATTTTGTCTGTGGCACCCAGCAGGTGGCCTCCGGCATTACCGTGCAGGTCTTCACCACCGGGCGCGGCACGCCGTATGGCCTGATGGCGGTGCCTGTCATTAAGATGGCGACCCGCACCGAGCTGGCAAACCGCTGGTATGACTTAATGGATATTAACGCAGGCACCATCGCCACCGGGGAAGAGAGCATCGAGGACGTGGGCTGGAAGCTGTTCCACTTCATTCTGGACGTGGCGAGCGGCCGTAAGAAAACCTTCTCCGATCAATGGGGATTACATAACCAGCTGGCGGTATTCAACCCGGCGCCCGTGACCTGATCCTGAAAGTGCAGTAAACCTCTTTAGCATGGCTCCGGCCATGCTTTTTTTTGCTGTTGGTTGTTACGTAGGCCGGGTAAGCGCAGCGCCACCCGGCATAAACAGACGCGCGGCGAGTTACTCCCCCTGCTGCTCCAGCGCATACTTATACAGCGCGTTTTTCTTCACGCCGTGGATTTCCGCAGCCAGCGCGGCGGCTTTTTTGAGCGGCAGTTCGGCCTGTAGCAGCGCCAGCGTGCGCAGGGCGTCGGCGGGCAGCGCATCGTCTTCGGCTTTATGCCCTTCAACAATCAGCACCATTTCGCCTTTACGACGGTTTTCGTCTTCTTTCACCCACGCCAGCAGCTCGCCGACCGGTGCGCCGTGAATGGTTTCCCAGGTTTTGGTCAGCTCGCGCGCCAGCACCACATAGCGCGACTCGCCCCAGACGGTCACCATGTCGTCCAGGCTTTCCAGCAGTCGGTGGGTGGATTCGTAGAAAATCAGGGTGCGCGGCTCGGCTTCCAGCGCTTTGAGCACGTCGCGACGGCCTTTTGATTTGGCCGGCAGAAAACCTTCGTAGCAGAAACGGTCGGACGGCAGCCCCGCCGCGCTCAGCGCCGCAATTGCCGCGCACGGCCCCGGCAGCGGCACGACGCGGATCCCCGCTTCACGGCAGGTGCGCACCAGGTGATAACCCGGATCGTTAATCAGCGGCGTTCCCGCATCGGAGACCAGCGCAATGTTCTGGCCCTCTCTCAGCTTCGCCACCAGGGTTTCCGCTTTTTGTTGCTCATTGTGATCGTGCAGGGCGAACAGGCGGGCGCTAATCGCAAAGTGCTGCAACAGTAACCCGGTATGACGGGTATCTTCAGCCGCAATTAAATCAACAGCTTGTAATACGGTGAGCGCACGTTGGGTAATATCAGATAAATTCCCGATAGGAGTAGGTACAATATAAAGCTGGCCTTGAGAATTATCCGCCGTTTCGTGTTGTTTCATTGTTTCGTCCGTATTGCCGATTTAATATTGAGCATTGCGTAAAAAAACTCACTGGATACAGTATGGTACCGTTAACGTTACTTCGAACAAAAGCCGCGCGCAGCGTGCCTTTGCTGCTGGCAGCCCTGATTTTTGCAGGCTGTGGCACCCAGACACAGGACCAAAGCGTCGCCCATATGCAGGGCTCAGCTCAGGCTGATTCTGGCTTTTATCTGCAACAAATGTCGCAGAGCTCAAATGATACCAAGACCAACTGGCAATTACTCGCCATTCGTGCACTGCTGAAAGAGGGGAAAACCCAGCAGGCCGTCGAGCTGTTCAACCAGTTGCCGCAAGAATTGAACGACAACCAGCGTCGCGAGCAGCAGCTTCTGTCCGCCGAACTGAAGGTGGCGCAGAAAGATTACGCCGCTGCCAAAAAGATCCTCGGCGACATCGACGTGAGCGCGCTGGATAAAAACCAGCAGGCGCGTTTCTGGCAGACCGGCATCACGGCTGAACAGGGTCGCCCGTCCCTTCAGCTGCTGCGCGCCCTGATTGCCCAGGAGCCGCTGCTCAACGGCGCTGATAAACAGAAAAATATCGATGCGACCTGGCAGGCGCTGGCCTCCATGACCCCGCAACAGGCGCAGACGCTGGTGATCAACGCAGACGAAAACGTGCTGCAAGGCTGGCTCGATCTGCAACAGATGTGGTTCAACAACCGCAGCGATCCGAAGATGCTCAAGGCCGGTATTACCGACTGGCAGACGCGCTACCCGCAAAATCCGGGCGCCAAAATGCTGCCGACGCAGCTGGTTAACGTGCAGAACTTTAAGCCTGCCTCCACCAGTAAAATCGCCCTGCTTCTGCCGTTGAACGGCCAGGCGGCGGTGTTTGGCCGCGCTATCCAGCAGGGGTTTGAAGCCGCGAAAAACGGTATCTCTCCGGTGGTGGGCAATGCGGTACCTGCGCAGTCCGCCCAGGCTGCGAACGTTAACGATGTCATCAGCCCTTCCGCCGCTGAGACCAGCGATCTGACCACGGCGCAAACTCCCGCGCAGGGCACGATGCAAAACCCGGTGACCGCACCGACAACCCCTGCGCCGACCGCACCGGCACAAACGCCAGCCGCGCCAGCAGACACGCAGGCCGCGCCTGCCGCAGAAACGTCAGCGACGGCACAGCCGCAAACCACCCAGCCCGCAGCACAACCGGCAGCACAGCCACAGGCCGTTGCCACCACCAGCGCCAATCCGGGTGCCGAGCTGAAAGTCTATGACACCAGCTCACAGCCGCTCGATCAGGTTCTGGCTCAGGTGCAGCAGGACGGGGCCAGCATCGTGGTGGGCCCGCTGCTGAAAAACCAGGTCGAAGAGCTGACGAAGAGCAATACCCCGCTGAACGTGCTGGCGCTCAACCAGCCGGAGCAGGTGCAGAATCGCGCCAATATCTGCTATTTCGCTCTCTCCCCGGAAGATGAAGCCCGCGATGCGGCGCGTCATATTCACGAGCAGGGTAAACAGGCTCCGCTGCTGCTGATCCCACGCAGCTCGCTGGGCGACCGCGTCGCCACGGCGTTTGCCCAGGAGTGGCAGCAGCTCGGCGGCGGTATCGTGTTGCAGCAGAAGTTTGGCTCCGCCTCTGAGCTACGTGCCGGTATCAACGGCGGCGCGGGTATTTCACTGACCGGTAGCCCGGTAACGGCAAGCCTGCCGCAGCAGCAGGGCGTGACCATCGGCGGCCTGACCATTCCGGCACCGCCAACCGACGCGCAAATCAGCGGCGGCGGTAAAGTGGATGCGGCCTATATCCTCGCCACGCCGCAGGAAATTGCCTTCATCAAGCCGATGATTGCGATGCGTAACGGCAGCCAGAGCGGCGCGACCCTGTACGCCAGCTCGCGCAGCGCGCAGGGCACGGCAGGCCCGGACTTCCGACTGGAGATGGACGGTCTGCAATACAGCGAAATTCCAATGCTTGCAGGCAGCAACCCAACGCTGATGCAGCAGGCGCTTGGCGCAGTGCGTAACGACTACTCTCTGGCGCGTCTGTACGCTATGGGCGCAGACGCCTGGGCGCTGGCAAACCACTTTACCCAGATGCGTCAGGTGCCGGGGTTTGAACTCAACGGCAACACCGGCGATCTGACCGCCAATCAGGACTGCGTGATTAACAGGAAGTTATCATGGCTCAAATACCAGCAGGGGCAGATCGTCCCGGCCAGTTAAGCCGCAAACAGACCGGCGACGCGTGGGAAGTGAAAGCGCGCAGCTGGCTTGAAGGCAAAGGACTGCGCTTTATCGCCGCCAACGTTCGCGGACGCGGCGGCGAGATCGATCTCATAATGAAAGACGGTCAAACGACCGTGTTTGTCGAAGTACGCTACCGGCAGTCATCGCAGTTTGGCGGTGCCGCCGCCAGCGTGACGCCCGCCAAACAACACAAATTATTACAGACCGCCCTCTTGTGGCTTGCCCGCCATAATGGGAGCTTTGATACTGTGGATTGCCGGTTCGATGTGGTAGCCTTCACCGGCAACGACGTCGACTGGTTCAAAAACGCGTTTGGCGAAGACACCTGAACAAGATTTAAAAGGGATAACGTGCTCGAAAGAATTAAAGTTTGCTTCACAGAAAGCATTCAAACTCAGATTGCAGCGGCGGAAGCCCTCCCGGACGCGATTTCTCGCGCAGCGATGACGCTGGTACAGTCTCTGCTCAACGGCAACAAAATCCTCTGTTGTGGCAATGGCACATCGGCCGCCAACGCACAGCATTTTGCTGCCAGCATGATCAATCGTTTTGAAACAGAACGACCGAGTTTACCCGCCATTGCACTTAATACCGATAATGTGGTCTTAACAGCGATTGCTAACGATCGTCTGCATGATGAGATTTACGCAAAGCAGGTGCGCGCCCTGGGCCACGCCGGAGATGTGCTGTTGGCCATCTCCACGCGGGGGAACAGCCGCGACATCGTTAAGGCCGTCGAAGCGGCGGTCACCCGTGATATGACCATCGTCGCATTAACGGGCTATGACGGCGGTGAGCTGGCGGGTCTGCTGGGGCCGCAGGATGTGGAAATCCGCATTCCGTCGCACCGCAGCGCGCGCATTCAGGAAATGCACATGCTGACGGTAAATTGCTTATGCGATCTAATCGATAACACGCTTTTCCCTCACCAGGATGATTAAGGAGTATTAATGAAGGCTTTATCGACCCTCGCAGTCCTGATGTCTGCACTGCTTCTTCAGGGATGTATCGCTGCGGCCGTTGTGGGCACCGCGGCCGTCGGCACAAAAGCCGCGACCGACCCGCGCTCCGTGGGCACGCAGGTTGATGACGGTACGCTGGAGCTGCGCGTCAACAGCGCGCTGTCGAAAGACGAACAGATTAAGAAAGAGGCGCGCATCAACGTTACGGCATATCAGGGCAAAGTGCTGCTGGCAGGCCAGGCGCCGACCACCGAGCTGGCGTCCCGCGCCAAGCAAATTGCGATGGGCGTAGAAGGCACCACGGAAGTGTTCAACGAAGTGCGTCAGGGTCAGCCGATTGGTCTGGGAACCGCGTCGTCCGATACCTGGATCACCACCAAAGTCCGTTCCCAGCTGCTGGGCACCGACCAGGTGAAATCCTCTAACGTGAAGGTGACCACCGAGAACGGCGAAGTGTTCCTGCTGGGTCTGGTGACCGAACGTGAAGGGAAAGCGGCGGCGGATATCGCCAGCCGGGTGAGCGGCGTGAAGCACGTCACCACTGCGTTTACTTACATCAAGTAAACCCCACCTGACCGTAAGCCCGGTAAGCGCTCGCGCCACCGGGCTTTTTTTTACAGCAACGCAATACTCCCCACAATCACCCCGCTCAGCGCCACCAGCACGCCGGTCAGCCACAGCGCTTTCGCCGGGAATGACTTACGCAGCATCACAAACGACGGCAGGCTGACCGCAGGCAGCGTGATCAGCAGCGCCAGCGCCGGGGCTGTCCCCATTCCCGCCAGCATCATGGTCTGCACGATTGGGATTTCAGCCGCCGTTGGGATCACAAACAGGCAGCCCGCAACGGCCATCGCAATCACCCACATCAGGGTGTTGTCGATAGCGCCATCCGCGTGAGGGAACAGCCAGACGCGCGCCGCGCCCAGCACCAGAACGGCGAGGATATAGACCGGGATCGTGCTCCAGAAAAGCTGCCACATCGCCTTGCCCCAGCGGGCTAAGAAACTGCCCTGCGGCTCGCTCACGTCGAGATCAACGGACGCGGCTTCGACCGTTTTGTCCTTCACCAGATTTTGTACCAGCGTGGCAACCACCAGCACCGTCACTACCCCGGCGACCAGGCGGATCAGCGCAAAGTGCCAGCCGAGCACAAAGCCCATAAACACCAGCGTGGCCGGGTTCAGCAGCGGGTTGCCCATCCAGAACGCCAGCGCGCCGCCCATCGACACTTTCTGGCGACGCATTCCGGCGGCTACCGGCGCGGCGCAGCACGAGCACATCATGCCGGGCAGAGAGAAAATCGTCCCCAGCAGCGTGCCCTGAAAGCGCGGTTGCCCTAACGTTTTCACCAGCCAGTTGCGCGGGATAAGCACCTGAATCAGCGAGCCTAGCAGCACGCCTAACACGGCCGCTTTCCACACGGCAAGGAAGTAGACCATCGCGTAATCCCACGCCGCCTTAAGCGGGCTGGAATCGGCGTTAGCCAGAATGGATTTACCGATACTGTGCGTTTCGGCTGCGGTGAAGGCTTTGCCATAGTAGGGCTGCCACTTCACGAACCAAAGACCAACAATGACAACAAGAAAGAAAAGCGCGGGCTTCCACCACTGAACGGGTGTTGCCGCCTGAGATGAAGACTGACCAGTCATACCATTCCCCGGGGAGTGAGATTAAATTCGCCGGGGGAGTTTACGCCTCACCCCTGGCGATTTCACGCAGTTTCGCCGAAGGGATAATATTTACCCCTTCTTTCGATGGGGAAAGCCCCTCTTTCAGCATAGCGCGCGCCACGTCCCGCGCCTCAATGGACTTCCAGTTGCCCGGCAGCAGCGAAAAAAGCGGGGCAAAGAAGGACTCGTTAAAACGGCGTTTGTCGCGATCCCCTAACAGCATGGAGGGGCGCACAATCGTCAGGTATTCCCACTTCTGCGCGATCAGCGCGTCTTCCATCTTGCCCTTCACCTTGTTGTAGAAGAACGGCGAGCTGGCGTTTGCTCCCATCGCGCTAACCACCACAAAATGCGTCGCCCCGAGCTTTTTGGCCGTCAGCGCGGTATCCACCACCAGCGTGTAATCTGCATGGACAAAAGCCTCTTTGCTGCCCGCTTCGCGCCGCGTCGTGCCCAGGCAGCAAAACGCGATATCAATGGGATCGGTTACCTGCGCCAGCGCGTCGGTCAGCTGGGGATCGTGGGGATTAAAGACGCCCGCGATATCGCCAAGCGGGCGGCGCGTCGGGGCGGCGATGTAGTTCACCTTGCGCTCCTGAATCAGCAAACGCAGTAAATGTTCACCCACCAGCCCGGTTGCACCTGTTATCAATACCTGACTCATTTTTTTCTCCTTTACAGAATAGTCCGTATGCGAACTCAGCCTGGTCAACCACACTTAGAAGTCTGTTATCGGTAAGTATTTACCACAAACGGGAAAATAACAGTCTGAACCCAAAACAACGGAGGAAGCATGGGCAAGAAAATCGCAGTCTTGATTACCGACGAGTTTGAAGATTCAGAATTCACCTCGCCCGCAGAGGCGTTTCGTAAGGCCGGGCACGAGGTGATCACCATTGAGAAGGAGGCGGGTAAAACCGTCAAAGGCCACAAGGGCGAAGCCAGCGTGACGATTGACGAGTCTATCGACAACGTCAGCCCGTCAGATTTTGACGCGCTGCTGCTGCCGGGCGGCCATTCGCCGGACTCCCTGCGTGGCGACGATCGTTTCGTGACCTTCACCCGCGACTTCGTGGGCACCGGCAAACCGGTCTTTGCCATCTGCCACGGCCCGCAGCTGCTGATCAGCGCAGAAGTGGTGCGCGGACGTAAGCTCACCGCCGTGAAGCCGATCGTTATCGATCTGAAAAACGCGGGCGCAGAGTTTTACGATCAGGAAGTGGTTAACGACAAAGACCAGCTGATCACCAGCCGCACGCCGGACGATCTGCCCGCGTTTAACCGCGAAGCGTTACGCCTGCTCGGCGCGTAACCAGTGCAGCTTTTTGCCAAAGCCCAGGGTGTTGTCGGTGAATTTCAGCTCATCAAGGCGGATTTCCCACACCGGGGCTTTTAGCGCAAGGGCTACCGGGAAGCGACGCACGTAGCGCTGACGCTGCGCGTCGCTCTCCTCACCTTCCAGACGGCGGATCTCGCCTTTAAACTGTAAACCACGTATCAGCGCCACGGTTTTTGGCTGGCCGTTTACCGTCCCCGCCACCTTCGCCTGCTGGCCCGTCATCTTTGCATGACGCGTCGAGTCTTCGCTTAAGACGTAGAATGCCACGCGCTCGGGATCGTAATAGTAGAAGGCATTCGCACACCACAGCTCGCCTTCGTCATGAACACACCAGGTAACAACGTGCTGCTTTGCCAGCCAGCGGTTAATGGCCGTCAGTGTTTCCATTTTTCTTCTCTCTCGTGCTAAGGTGCGTTCACCTTAACATACTGAATCTCAATACCGTGTCCTGGTTTCTCTATCTCGTTCGCACCGCTGATAACGCACTCTACACCGGCATCACTACCGATGTGGCGCGGCGTTTTCTTGAACATCAGACGGGAAAAGGGGCAAAAGCGTTGCGCGGGAAAGGGGAGTTGCAGCTGGCGTTTTCCGCCGCCGTGGGCGACCGATCCCTGGCGCTGCGGCTGGAATATCGCATTAAGCAGCTCACCAAGCGCCAGAAAGAGCGCCTCGTCGCCGGGGACGGCTCGTTCGAGGCGCTACGCGAAAGCCTGATTAAAAGCGGCTGAAGTGGTCGTGGTATTCCACCAGGCCATTCACGCCGTTCAGGGCATCATCCGCCAGACGGTGCAGCTGGAACGCGGACTCGGTTCCCGGCCAGCGACAGCGCAGATCGTGATGCGCCGCCGGCTCAAAGCCTAAACGCCCGTAGAAGGCCGGATCGCCCAGCGTCACTACCGCCGCGTAACCGAACTCGTTCAGTGAATCCAGCCCTTCATAGACCAGCTGGCGCGCAAGGCCCTGACCCCGGTAGTTTTCGTCCACCGCCAGCGGTGCCATTCCCACCCACTGAAGATCGTCGCCCTGCACCAGCACCGGACTGAACGCGACGTAGCCGACCACCTGGCCTTCATCATCGGTAGCCACCAGCCCCAGCGTAATCAGGCCATCTTCACGGAGATCGTGAACCAGCTGGGCTTCGGTATCGCTCTCAAAAGAGCGGCGCAGTAGCGCGTCGATACCCGGTGCATCAATCCCAATTTCAACTCGAATCAGCATGGCTCACCTACTGAAGTGTGTTTACTTTGCGGCGGAGCTTTCAGCCCGGCCTCGACAAAATCCGCCATTTGCAGCAGGACCGTCCGCAGCGCTTTTGGCATCTGGTCCAGCTCAATGGCATCCATCAAATTCTTCACGTACAGGCCAAGTTCCGTATCCCCTTCGATAACCAGACGGCGCTGGAAGAAGAGCGTATCAGGATCCTGCTTGCGCGCGGCGATCATCAGCAGATCGCTGGCGTTGGCGCTAAAGCTCACATCCGCCTCGGCGGCCTGGCGCACGATCAGCTGGTCGTTCTCAACCGAGGTGAACCAGCGCAGCCCGATATCACGGACTTCAATGCTCAGCCAGCGGCCCTCCAGGAACTCCAGCTCACCGTCCTCCAGCGCCTGACGGAACTGCCAGCTCAGCACTTGCTCCAGCACCTGGCGCTTGAGGGCGAACGGCGTCAGCTTTACCGGCACGCTCATCATTGATGGGCCAAATTGTACGAGTCGTGAACGCAATTTATCCAGCACGAGCTTTACTCCCTGATATCTGTAGTCCTGTTATTCTGCCATATCCAAAGGATGAGATAGCGGCGTAAATCAACAAAGCCGCTTCCGGCCTTCGCCATTATTGGTGCCATCAATACGCCATTAGCTGCCTTAAATCAAAAATTGTCGCGTATGGGTTAATTAAAATCCCAGCTCGTTAACAATTTTGCGATCGCTGCGATCGACATGATCAGGATAAATTATGGAGCTGCTCTGCCCTGCCGGAAACCTTCCGGCGCTTAAGGCGGCCATCGAAAATGGGGCCGACGCGGTCTACATCGGGCTGAAAGATGACACCAACGCCCGCCATTTTGCTGGCCTTAACTTTACGGAGAAGAAGCTTCAGGAAGCCGTTAACTTCGTTCACCAGCACCGCCGCAAGCTGCATATTGCCATCAACACCTTTGCCCATCCTGACGGCTACGCCCGCTGGCAGCGCGCGGTAGATATGGCGGCACAGCTGGGCGCCGACGCGCTGATCCTGGCCGACCTTGCGATGCTTGAGTATGCAGCAGAACGCTATCCGCATATTGAGCGTCATGTCTCTGTTCAGGCATCCGCCACTAACGAAGAGGCGGTTCGTTTTTACCATCGTCACTTCGACGTGGCCCGCGTGGTATTGCCGCGCGTGCTGTCTATTCATCAGGTTAAGCAACTCGCCCGCGTCACGCCAGTGCCGCTGGAAGTTTTTGCCTTCGGCAGCCTGTGCATCATGGCCGAGGGGCGCTGCTATCTCTCCTCTTATTTAACCGGTGAATCCCCTAACACCGTGGGCGCCTGCTCCCCTGCCCGCTTCGTGCGCTGGCAGCAAACCCCGCAGGGGCTGGAGTCTCGCCTGAACGACGTGCTGATCGACCGCTATCAGGATGGCGAAAACGCGGGTTATCCAACCCTGTGCAAAGGCCGTTATCTGGTGGAGGGCGAGCGTTATCACGCGCTGGAAGAGCCGACCAGCCTCAACACGCTGGAGCTTCTGCCGGAGCTGCTGGCCGCCAATATTGCCTCCGTGAAAATCGAAGGTCGCCAGCGCAGCCCGGCCTACGTGAGCCAGGTGGCGAAAGTCTGGCGTCAGGCCATCGACTGCTGCATGGCGGACCCGCAACACTACGCGCCGCAGCCCGCCTGGATGGACACGCTGGGCGCAATGTCCGAAGGCACGCAGACCACGCTTGGCGCGTATCACCGTAAATGGCAGTGAGAAGACCATGAAATATTCATTAGGGCCGGTGCTGTACTACTGGCCAAAAGAGACGCTGGAAGATTTTTATCAGCAGGCGGCGACAAGCAGCGCCGATGTGATTTACCTCGGCGAAGCGGTGTGCAGCAAGCGCCGTGCCACCAAAGTGGGCGACTGGCTGGATATGGCCAAAAGCCTGGCGGGCAGCGGCAAGCAGGTGGTGCTGTCCACCCTCGCGCTGGTGCAGGCGTCGTCCGAACTCGGCGAGCTGAAGCGCTACGTGGATAACGGTGAATTCCTGCTGGAGGCCAGCGACCTGGGCGTGGTGAACCTGTGCGCCGAGCGCAAGCTGCCGTTTGTCGCCGGACACGCCCTCAACTGCTACAACGCCGTGACCCTGCGCCTGCTGCTCAAACAGGGCATGACGCGCTGGTGTATGCCGGTCGAGCTTTCCCGCGACTGGCTGGCGAACCTGCTGAACCAGTGCGACGAGCTGGGCATTCGCAACCAGTTTGAGGTCGAAGTGCTGAGCTACGGCCATCTGCCGCTGGCCTATTCCGCCCGCTGCTTTACCGCCCGCTCGGAAGACCGGCCAAAAGACGAGTGCGAGACCTGCTGCATTAAATATCCAAACGGGCGCAGTATGCTCTCTCAGGAAAATCAGCAGGTGTTTGTCCTGAACGGCATCCAGACCATGAGCGGCTACGTCTATAACCTCGGCAACGAGCTGGCTTCTATGCACGGGTTAGTGGATATGGTGCGCCTGTCGCCGCTGGACACCAGCGTCTTTGCGATGCTCGACGCCTTCCGCGCCAACGAAAACGGGGCCTCGCCTCTGCCGCTGAAGGCGAACAGCGACTGTAACGGCTACTGGAAACGGCTCGCAGGGCTGGAGCTTCAGGCCTAAAAAAAGCTCACTTTGTTAACAACGGTTAGTAAACTTTAATGCAGTATTAAAGATTACCGTCGACAAAGTGAGCTGTTATGACTGATAAAACCATTCCGTTTTCGGTGCTGGATCTGGCGCCGATCCCACAAGGCTCCTCCGCGCGAGAAGCCTTCTCTCACTCTCTCGCACTTGCTCAGCTGGCTGAAAAGCGTGGCTATCACCGCTACTGGCTGGCGGAGCACCACAATATGGTGGGGATCGCCAGCGCCGCGACCTCGGTGCTGATTGGCTATCTGGCAGCAAACACCACCACCCTGCACCTCGGCTCCGGCGGCGTGATGCTGCCTAACCACGCCCCGCTGGTGATCGCCGAGCAGTTTGGCACGCTGAACACGCTCTTCCCTGGCCGTATCGATCTGGGTCTGGGACGTGCGCCGGGCAGCGATCAGCAGACCATGCGCGCCCTGCGTCGCCACATGAGCGGCGATATCGACAACTTCCCGCGCGACGTGGCCGAGCTGGTGGACTGGTTCGACGCCCGCGATCCGAACCCGCACGTGCGCCCGGTGCCGGGCTACGGCGAGAAAATCCCGGTCTGGCTGCTCGGCTCAAGCCTGTACAGCGCCCAGCTGGCGGCGCAGCTCGGCCTGCCGTTTGCGTTCGCCTCGCACTTCGCCCCGGATATGCTGCATCAGGCGCTGCATCTGTATCGCACCCACTTCAAACCGTCGGCGCGTCTGGAGAAACCGTACGCGATGGTGTGTATCAACATTGTTGCCGCCGACAGCAACCGCGACGCTGAATTCCTGTTTACCTCAATGCAGCAGGCATTCGTCAAGCTGCGTCGCGGGGAAACCGGCCAGCTCCCGCCGCCGGTGGAGAATATGCACCAGCTGTGGTCTGCCTCAGAGCAGTACGGCGTGCAGCAGGCGCTGAGTATGTCGCTGGTGGGGGATAAAGCGAAGGTGCGTCACGGCCTGGAGGCGATACTGCGCGAAACCCAGGCGGACGAGATTATGGTTAACGGCCAGATTTTTGATCATCAGGCGCGCCTGCACTCGTTTGATTTAGCGATGCAGGTGAAAGAGGAGCTGGTGGGGTAGCGGCCTACCGTTCTCTCCCTCTCCCTTTGGGAGAGGGCTGGGGTGAGGGGATCGGGCCGCACGCATTACTGATATACAGGCAACAGATTAAAGCTCGACAGCACATGCACCAGCGCGTTACCCACGCCAAACACCAGAATCAGCGCAATCATCGGCTTCCCGCCCCAGACGCGGAATGTCGGGCTGCCGAAGCGTTTACGTGATTTACGTGCCAGCAGCGCCGGAACAATCGCCGCCCAGATGGTCGCTGCCAGCCCTGCATAGCCGATGGCGTACAGGAAACCGTTCGGCCACAGCAGGCCACCGACAATCGGCGGCAGGAAGGTCAGCAGCGCGGTCTTGAAACGCCCCATCGCGGAATCATCAAACCCAAACAGATCCGCCAGGTAGTCGAACAGGCCCAGCGTCACGCCGAGGAACGAACTCGCCACCGCAAAGTTGGAGAACACCACCAGCAGCAGATCTAGGCTGCGGCTGTTAAGCACGCCGCTCAGCGCCTGCACCAGCACATCAATATTGCCGCCCTTCTGCGCAATGCCGATAAATTCCGAACGCGGGATGTTGCCCATCGTCCCCAGCAGCCAAACCACATACAGCCCCAGCGCCAGCAGCGTGCCGTAGACCAGGCATTTGACGATGGTGCGCGGATCTTTACCGTAATACTTCATCAGGCTCGGCACGTTGCCGTGATAGCCAAACGACGCCAGGCAGAACGGCAGCGTCATCAGCAGATACGGCGTGTAGGACGTGTTCACTTCAGCCACGTTAAACAGCGTGGCGGGCGTCACGTGCCCCAGCAGGCTGCCGAAGGTCAGGAAGAAGGTGATCACCTTCGCGCCCAGCACGATTGCCGTCATGCGGCTCACCGCTTTGGTGCTCATCCAGACGATAAACGCCACGCCGAGCGCGAAGCACAGCCCCGCCGCCCTTGCCGGAACGTTCAGCGACATCTCCGAGAAGGTGTGATGCAGAATTGACCCGCTCGCGGAAATATAGGCGTAGGTGAGGATGTACAGCACAAACGCAATGGAAAGACCGTTGACCAGGTTCCAGCCTTTACCAAGCAGGTCTTTGGTAATGGTGTCGAAGCTGGAACCAATGCGGTAGTTCAGGTTAGCTTCGAGGATCATCAGCCCGGAATGCAGCATACAGAACCAGGTGAAGACCAGCGCCGCCAGCGACCAGAAGAACCACGCACCGGACATCACCACCGGCAGGGAGAACATCCCCGCACCAATGATAGTACCGCCGATGATCACCACGCCGCCGAGCAGCGAGGGTGACGTTTGTGTGGTGGTTAGTGTCGCCATACAGCCATGTCTCCAGTCAATAATATTGGTACCGCACTATAATGTGCAGCACTGTACCAGTACAAGAGTACAAAAGGAATAAAAAAAGCCCCGATAGTGTTTATCGGGGCTGTATATTTTACTTTACGTCAGAAGCGTGAGGCTTACGCGTCACCGAAACGACGACGGCTTGCGCCTTCTTCGCGGCGTGGGCCACGGCTTTCACGACGTTCACCGCTGAAGCGACCTGCGCCTGGCGCGCCGCCTTCACGACGAGGACCGCGACCGCCTTCACGACGCTCACCGCCACCGAAGCTACGGCGCTCGCCCGCTGGACGATCGCCACCGCGACGTTCGCCACGCTCACGCGGCTGTGCATCACCCAGCAGCTGCATGTTCATCGGCTTGTTCAGGATGCGGGTACGAGTAAAGTGCTGAAGCACTTCGCCCGGCATACCTTTTGGCAGCTCGATAGTTGAGTGAGAACCGAACAGCTTGATGTTACCGATGTAACGGCTGCTGATGTCGCCTTCGTTAGCGATCGCGCCAACGATGTGACGCACTTCAACGCCATCATCACGGCCCACTTCAATGCGGTACAGTTCCATTTCGCCAGCGTCACGACGCTCACGACGTGGACGGTCTTCACCACCACGCTCCGGACGGTCACCACGTGGACCACGATCGTTACGGTCGCCACGACGTTCAAAACGATCGTCACGGTCACGGAACTCACGCTTAGGACGCATCGGCGCATCTGGTGGAACGATCAGAGAACGTTCGCCCTGAGCCATTTTCAGCAGTGCTGCGGCCAGAGTTTCCATATCCAGCTCTTCGCCTTCAGCGGTAGGCTGGATCTGCGACAGCAGCGCGCGGTACTGATCCAGATCGCTGCTTTCCAGCTGCTGCTGGACTTTAGCGGCGAATTTTTCCAGGCGGCGTTTGCCCAGCAGGTCTGCGTTTGGCAGATCGGCTTCTGGAATGGTCAGCTTCATGGTGCGTTCAATGTTACGCAACAGACGACGCTCGCGGTTCTCAACGAACAGCAGCGCACGGCCAGCACGACCCGCACGACCGGTACGGCCGATACGGTGAACGTAAGACTCGGAATCCATTGGGATATCGTAGTTAACAACCAGGCTGATACGCTCAACGTCCAGACCACGTGCTGCCACGTCGGTTGCAATCAGAATATCCAGACGACCGTCTTTCAGACGTTCCAGAGTCTGCTCACGCAGCGCCTGGTTCATGTCGCCGTTCAGCGCTGCGCTGTTGTAGCCGCTACGCTCCAGGGCTTCAGCCACTTCCAGCGTCGCGTTTTTGGTACGAACGAAGATAATCGCCGCATCAAAATCTTCTGCTTCCAGGAAACGCACCAGCGCTTCGTTTTTACGCATACCGTAAACAGACCAGTAGCTCTGGCTGATGTCCGGGCGAGTGGTTACGCTGGACTGAATGCGCACTTCCTGCGGCTCTTTCATGAAGCGACGGGTAATGCGACGAATAGCTTCTGGCATGGTGGCAGAGAACAGAGCGGTCTGATGACCTTCCGGGATCTGCGCCATAATGGTTTCTACGTCTTCGATGAAGCCCATACGCAGCATTTCATCTGCTTCATCCAGTACCAGACCGCTCAGTTTAGAGAGATCAAGAGTACCGCGCTTCAGGTGATCCAGCAGACGGCCCGGCGTACCGACGACAATCTGAGGACCCTGGCGCAGGGCGCGTAACTGCACGTCATAACGCTGGCCGCCGTAAAGGGCAACCACGTTTACGCCGCGCATATGTTTAGAGAATTCCGTCATTGCTTCAGCAACCTGAACAGCCAGTTCACGGGTTGGAGCCAGGACGAGGATCTGCGGTGCGCGCAGGTCCGGATCTATGTTGTTCAGCAGCGGCAGCGAGAACGCCGCAGTTTTACCGCTACCAGTCTGGGCCATGCCCAGCACGTCACGACCAGAAAGCAGGTGTGGGATACACTCAGCCTGGATCGGAGATGGTTTTTCGTAACCCAGATCGTTAAGGGCTTCAAGGATAGGAGCCTTCAGGCCCAGATCTGCAAAAGTGGTTTCGAATTCAGCCATGTAGTACAAGTGCCTCGATATTAATGGCGGCCAGTCTACTTAGCTCATCGTGAAAATGATTAGCAATTTTCATTGAAAAGTGTGAACCGGCTCAAAGTAGGTGTATTGACGAACAACAACGCCCTCACCAGTTAAGGTGATGGCAATCAAAAGATTACGGGCTGATGTTTATGTCGTCAGCTATTGCTGGTCCGATTCTGCCAGGTCGTCTTGCTCCTGGCCCAAGAGCGATAATTCCAACAATGCATAACGGTGCTCAACGAAATTGTGTACGTTGTTAGCAACCGCTAATTTGAACAGTGCCGTGGCGCTGTCCATATCCCCCAGACTTAGGTAGTACTTACCTAAATAGAAGTTGGTTTCACTGAGATGCTCAGCGAGCGAGGTGTTATCCGTTGCGTCTGCCTTGAGTCTGTCCATCAGCGTTGCTTCGCTAATGTTACCCAGGTAGAACTCGACAATATTCCATCCCCATTGTTCCTTGTCCGACTTGTCGAAACGTTGCTTTAACGCCTCTTTTGCCTGCTTCGCATCGAGCTTCTGCTCAACGATGTAAAGCCACAGGCTACGGAAAGGATCATTAGGATCGTCTTGATAAAACGCCAGCAGATCATCTTGCGCTAACTTGTCGCGACCGCCGTAATACAATGCGATACCGCGATTCAAGTGCGCGTAGTTGTAAGTTGGATCAAGCTCAAGTACAGAATCAAACGCTTCATAGGCAGCATCAAAATTGCCTGCCTGCGTTAAATAAATGCCTAAGTAATTGAATACTTCAGGCATATCAGGTCGGATTGCCAGCGCTTGTGAGAAATCATTTCGCGCCAATGCCCTCAGACCGAGACTATCATACAACACTCCGCGCTCATATAAAAGCTGTGCGCGTTCGTCATCGGTTAAAGCCCGACTGGCAAGAATTTGTTCCATGCGTGCCAGAATCACTTCCTGCTGCAAAGTCGGTTGCAATGGCACTGCGAGGACTTCGCTCTTACGCCAGGCAGAGTTGCTGCATCCTGCCAGCGTTAAAGCTGTCGCAACGAAACACCAGCGCAAAAAAGGCTTCATTTCCCACTCCCGAAGACAACTATTGGATGAACGTCCTGTCCCCCGGCGGCTTAACAAGGCGTCCTGCCTGATAATAGGCCCTCCGCTTAAGCGGAGGGCAAATGGCAACTTACTCGCCCTGCTGTTCTGCGGCCGGTGCTTCCGGCGCGGCAGCTGGCTGAGACTGCTCGGTTGCTTCTTTGATGCTCAGACGGATACGGCCCTGGCGGTCAACTTCCAGAACTTTAACCGGGACTTCCTGACCCATTTGCAGGTAGTCGGTCACTTTCTCAACGCGCTTGTCAGCGATCTGAGAGATGTGTACCAGACCTTCTTTACCGCCACCGATGGCAACGAACGCGCCAAAGTCAACGATACGAGTCACTTTACCTGCATAGATACGGCCCACTTCGATTTCCGCAGTGATCTCTTCGATACGACGGATAGCGAATTTCGCTTTCTCGCCGTCGGTTGCTGCGATCTTCACAGTACCGTCATCTTCGATTTCGATAGTGGTGCCAGTCTCTTCAGTCAGGGCACGGATAACAGAACCGCCCTTACCGATAACATCTTTGATCTTGTCTGGATTGATCTTGATGGTGTGGATACGTGGTGCGAACTGAGAGATGTCGCCACGCGGCGCGTTAATCGCCTGTTCCATCACGCCCAGGATATGCAGACGCGCACCTTTAGCCTGGTTCAGAGCAACCTGCATGATCTCTTTGGTGATACCTTCAATTTTGATATCCATCTGCAATGCAGAGATACCTTCGCGGGAACCCGCGACTTTGAAGTCCATATCGCCCAGGTGATCTTCATCGCCCAGAATGTCAGACAGAACAACAAAGTTGTCGCCTTCCTTCACCAGACCCATTGCGATACCCGCAACAGCGGCTTTGATCGGCACGCCTGCATCCATCAGCGCCAGAGATGCGCCACACACGGAAGCCATAGAAGAAGAACCGTTAGATTCGGTGATTTCAGAAACCACGCGAACGGTGTACGGGAATTTATCAGCTTCCGGCATAACTGCCAGCACGCCGCGCTTCGCCAGACGACCGTGACCAATTTCACGACGCTTCGGCGAGCCAACCATACCGGTCTCACCTACGGAGTACGGAGGGAAGTTATAGTGGAACAGGAAGCTGTCAGTGCGCTCGCCCATCAGTTCATCGATGTTCTGTGCGTCACGTGCAGTACCCAGCGTTGCTGTTACCAGCGCCTGAGTTTCGCCACGGGTGAACAGCGCGGAACCGTGAGTACGTGGCAGAACGCCAGTACGAACGTCCAGACCACGGATCATGTCTTTTTCACGACCATCGATACGTGGTTCGCCAGCCAGTACGCGGCTACGAACAACGTTTTTCTCGATTGCGTGCAGGATTTCACCCAGTTCGTTAGCGTCCAGGGTTTCGTCTTCTGCAACCAGCGTCGCGATAGTTTCAGACTTGATCACGTCAACCTGAGCGTAACGCTCTTGTTTGTCAGTGATGCGGTAAGCATCGCTCAGACGAGATTCAGCCAGCGCAGCAACGCGTGCATTCAGCGCGTCGTTCACTGCTTCAGGCTGCCAGTCCCAGCGTGGTTTACCGGCTTCTTTCACCAAATCGTTGATGTTCTGGATAACGATCTGCTGCTGGTCGTGGCCGAACACCACAGCGCCTAGCATCTGATCTTCGCTCAGCAGTTCAGCTTCGGATTCAACCATCAGAACCGCAGCTTCAGTACCGGCAACAACCAGGTCCAGCTTACTCTCTTTCAGCTCTTCCTGAGTTGGGTTCAGCACGTACTGGTCGTTGATGTAACCTACGCGCGCAGCACCGATTGGGCCATTGAATGGAATACCGGACAGGGACAGCGCAGCAGATGCGCCGATCATTGCCACGATGTCCGGGTTAACCTGTGGGTTAACGGAAACAACGGTAGCGATAACCTGTACTTCGTTTACGAAGCCTTCCGGGAACAGCGGACGAACCGGGCGGTCAATCAGACGCGCAATCAGGGTTTCGCCTTCGCTTGGGCGGCCTTCACGACGGAAGAAACCACCAGGGATTTTACCGGCAGCGTAAGTACGCTCCTGGTAGTTAACGGTCAGCGGGAAGAAGTCCTGACCTGGTTTTGCTTTTTTCTGGCCAACAACGGTAACGAATACCGCAGTGTCATCCATGCTTACCATAACGGCAGCAGTAGCCTGACGCGCCATCATGCCGGTTTCCAGCGTGACGGTGTGCTGACCATACTGGAATTTACGAACGATCGGATTCAGCAAAGTTCTGTCCTTTCTTAAATGTTTGACAGCACACGTTAGTGTACTGACGGTTTAACCCGATCTTCTTCGCATCCTCGCGACTAATGACAACCGACACCCCCATGGGTGAAGCCTCTCATTAGCCGCGCGAACCTCTGCAATGAAGATCATTTATAGCAACAATACAATAGTTTCCAGTGAATTGCTGCCGTCTGGTTGAAAAAAGGGGCCATCAGGCCCCCTTTTCTGAAACTCGCAAGACTTAGCGACGCAGACCCAGACGCTCGATCAGCGAGGTGTAGCGTGCAACATCTTTACGTTTCAGGTAGTCGAGCAGTTTACGACGCTGAGAAACCATGCGCAGCAGACCACGACGGCTGTGGTGATCTTTTTTGTGCTCTGCAAAGTGACCTTGCAGGTGGTTAATCTGTGCAGTCAGCAGTGCAACCTGAACTTCGGTAGAACCGCTGTCGTTAGTACCACGACCAAACTCAGAAACGATTTTAGCTTTAGCTTCAACGCTTAGAGACATTTTAAAACTCCAAAATATAAAGAATGTAAGGATGCCGATCTCTAATTCAGCAATCCCATGTACGCCTCGCAAAATGTTAAACAAATTGCCAGACGTTAAGCGGCGATATTCTACTCGTCTACCTTGCATACCGCAAGGCAAGCCGTTAAGCAGGATATTCAACCACCAGACGGCGCGGCGCAACGCGGCCCTCACCGTCCATTTCGCCCATGCCGATGAACTTTTCTTCGTCACCTTCGGTCACGCGCACAAGTCCACTCAGCGGGCCATCCGACGTGCGAACCGGATTCCCGTTTTTAAAATACACGGAAGAGGTTAACGGCAGATTAACGAGGGGGAAATCCGCAGCAGGGCTGTCCATTGGCATCAGCAGGGGATCAAGCAGCTCCGCAGGAGAAATACCCTGCTGCTCGGCCTGTTCAACCAGCGACTGAAGATGTTCCAGCGTGACCATACGCTCAACCGGATATTTACTGACCGCGAGGCGACGCAGGTAAACGACGTGCGCGCCACAGCCCAGCTTTTCACCGAGGTCGTCAATAATAGTACGAATATAGGTGCCTTTTGAGCAGTGTACTTCCAGCTCCAGCTCATCGCCTTCGTGGCGAATAAAGAGGAGTTCATACACCGTAATCGGGCGTGCCTCGCGCGGTACGTCAATGCCCTGACGCGCATATTCGTAGAGTTTCTTGCCCTGATATTTCAGCGCTGAATACATCGACGGGATCTGCATCGTATCGCCACGGAAGCTTTCGAGCGCGGCATCAAGCTGCTCTGCGCTAAAGGCAACCGGACGCTCTTCGACAACCTGACCATCCGCATCGGAAGTGTCCGTGCGCTGCCCAAGTTTCGCTATCACACGATAACGCTTATCAGAGTCCAGCAGATACTGAGAAAACTTGGTGGCTTCGCCCAGGCAAACCGGCAGCATACCGGTCGCCAGGGGATCCAGTGCGCCCGTGTGACCCGCACGGTTAGCGTTATAAAGACGCTTCACTTTCTGCAATACGTCGTTGCTGGATGCGCCTTGTGGTTTATCCAGCAGCAAAACACCATGCACGTCGCGACCGCGACGACGAGGACGACTCATCAGTCCTCCTTGCTGTCGTCCGCAGGGTTAACACGACGTTCGTCGTCATGTTTCACCACGCTGGTCACCAGGTTGGACATGCGCATACCTTCTACCAGCGAGTTGTCGTAGAAGAAGGTCAGTTCCGGCACGATACGCAGGCGCATGGCTTTGCCCAGAAGGGAGCGGATAAAACCAGACGCTTCCTGCAAGGCTTTAATGCCGTTTTTCACCGCTGCTTCGTCCTGGTCGTTCAGGAAGGTCACGAACACTTTGGCATAAGCCAGATCTCGGGACATTTCCACACCAGAAACGGTGGTCATCATGCCCACGCGTGGGTCTTTAATTTCACGTTGCAGAATGAGTGCGATCTCTTTCTGCATTTCCTGCGCGACGCGCTGAGGGCGACCAAATTCTTTCGCCATAATAAATTCTCCAGACAAAAAAGGGGCTAAAGCCCCTTTTTAAAATTATTGCCGGGTGGCGCTTCGCTTACCCGGCCTACGTCAGTAATCTTCAGTCGACGAAGATTAAGCGATGGTACGCTGAATTTCGATGATCTCGAACACTTCGATCATATCGCCAACGCGAACGTCGTTGTAGTTCTTCACACCGATACCACATTCCATGCCGTTACGGACTTCGTTAACGTCATCTTTGAAGCGGCGCAGGGATTCCAGCTCGCCTTCGTAGATAACCACGTTGTCACGCAGTACGCGGATTGGGTTGTGACGCTTGATGTTACCTTCGGTAACCATACAGCCCGCAATCGCACCGAATTTCGGTGATTTGAACACGTCACGCACTTCAGCCAGACCGATAATCTGCTGTTTCAGCTCTGGAGACAGCATACCGCTCATAGCCGCTTTCACTTCGTCGATCAGGTTATAGATGACGGAGTAGTAACGCAGATCCAGGCTTTCAGCATCGATAACTTTACGCGCGGAAGCATCAGCACGAACGTTGAAGCCAACCAGAATAGCGTTGGAAGCCGCTGCCAGTGTTGCGTCGGTTTCGGTGATACCACCTACGCCAGAACCGATGATCTTCACTTTCACTTCGTCGGTAGACAGTTTCAGCAAGGAATCGGAAATCGCTTCGACAGAACCCTGAACGTCGGCCTTCAGAACGATGTTCACTTCGTGAACTTCGCCTTCGGTCATGTTGGCAAACATGTTTTCGAGTTTAGATTTCTGCTGACGAGCCAGCTTAACTTCACGGAATTTGCCCTGACGATACAGTGCAACTTCACGCGCTTTCTTCTCGTCACGAACAACGGTCACTTCGTCACCCGCAGCCGGAACGCCGGACAGACCCAGGATTTCCACTGGAATGGATGGGCCCGCTTCCAGCACTTCCTGACCCAGTTCGTTACGCATCGCACGAACGCGACCGTATTCGAAACCACACAGAACGATGTCGCCTTTGTTCAGCGTACCTTCACGAACCAGTACCGTTGCAACCGGACCACGACCTTTATCCAGGAAGGATTCAATTACCGCACCGCTCGCCATACCTTTACGAACCGCTTTCAGTTCCAGAACTTCAGCCTGAAGCAGGATAGCGTTCAGCAGGTCATCAATACCGGTACCCGCTTTCGCAGACACAGGGATGAACTGCGCTTCGCCGCCCCACTCTTCCGGCATAACGCCGTACTGAGACAGTTCGTTCTTAACGCGATCCATATCGGCTTCTGGCTTATCGATTTTGTTCACTGCAACAACCAGAGGTACCTGCGCCGCTTTCGCGTGCTGGATAGCTTCAATGGTCTGCGGCATCACGCCGTCATCTGCTGCAACAACCAGAACAACGATATCCGTTGCCTGAGCACCACGAGCACGCATAGAGGTAAACGCTGCGTGGCCTGGAGTATCCAGGAAGGTGATCATGCCGTTTTCGGTTTCTACGTGGTATGCACCGATGTGCTGGGTAATACCACCCGCTTCGCCGGACGCCACTTTAGTAGAACGAATGTAGTCAAGCAGAGAGGTTTTACCGTGGTCAACGTGACCCATGATGGTCACAACTGGTGCACGCGGTTCAGCCGCAGCGCCGGTGTCACGGTCGCTCATTACTGCTTCTTCCAGCTCGTTTTCACGACGCAGGATAACTTTGTGGCCCATCTCCTCGGCAACCAGCTGTGCGGTTTCCTGGTCGATGACCTGGTTGATGGTTGCCATTGCGCCCAGTTTCATCATCGCTTTGATGACCTGAGAGCCTTTAACCGCCATCTTGTTCGCCAAATCGCCAACGGTGATGGTTTCGCCGATCACAACGTCACGGTTAACGGCCTGAGCAGGCTTCTGGAAGCCCTGTTGCAGAGCGGAACCTTTACGCTTGCCGCCTTTGCCACCGCGACCCGCTGCACGTGCTTCTTCACGGTCAGCTTTAGATTCAGCGTGCTTGTTGCCTTTCTTCTGAGGACGGGCAGTTTTAGATGCGGTACGGGTACGACCACGGCCACCTTCAACCTCACGGTCGTTTTCGTCTTCAGCCTGACGCGCGTGCTGAGAAGTGGTGACGTGATAATCGCTGGTGTCTTCAGTCGGCTCAGCGGCATTCACGCCGTTTTTCTCATTCTCTTCTGCCATACGGCGCGCTTCTTCAGCAACACGACGTGCATCTTCTTCCAGCTTACGGCGGGCTTCTTCTTCCGCTTTACGCTTCAGCTCGGCAGCTTCATTTTCACGGCGGGCTTTTTCAGCCTGGGCGGTTTTTGTCATTTCGTCTGTCTGTTGATTGCTCACTTTGTCTTTTTCCGCAGCGTCACGCTTCACTTTATCACTTGCGTCGCGTTTCGCTTTTTCTGCGGCCTCACGTTCAGCTTTTAATTCTGCTTCACGCTTGGCAGTTGCTTCTGCCTCACGCTGAGCTTGTTCTTCCGCTTCACGCTGTGCCTGCTCTTCCGCGGCAAGGCGTTCTGCCTCTTGCGGATCACGTTTTACAAAGGTGCGCGTCTTGCGGACTTCGATTTGTACCGATTTGCTTTTGCCACCGGTACCAGGAATGTTCAACGTGCTACGCGTTTTACGCTGCAACGTCAGTTTGTCAGGCGTAGAACCGTGTTCACGGTTCAGATACGCCAGCAATGTTTGTTTTTCGTTCGCGGTCACCGAGTCATCAGCGGACTTTGGGATCCCTGCATCAGCAAATTGCTGTACCAGGCGGTCCACAGAGGTCTGAATTTCGGCAGCCAACGATTTTACAGTTACATCAGTCATGCTGTTCCTTCCTGCTACAGTTTATTACGCTTCGTCGCCGAACCAGCAAATATTACGTGCGGCCATGATGAGTTCGCCGGCTTTCTCGTCGGTTAAACCTTCGATATCAGCCAGGTCATCAACGCCTTGTTCAGCGAGATCTTCCAGCGTACAAACACCACGGGCAGCCAGCTTGAACGCAATCGCACGATCAAGACCTTCCAGATTCAGCAGGTCATCAGCCGGCTTGTTATCGCCAAGGCTTTCTTCCTGAGCCAGTGCCAGGGTGGTCAGTGCGTTTTTAGCGCGTTCACGCAGGGCTTCAACGGTTGGCTCATCCAGACCGTCAATTTCCAGCAGCTCTTTCATTGGCACATAGGCCAGTTCTTCCAGCGTAGAGAAACCTTCTTCAACCAGAACGGTGGCAAAATCTTCGTCAATGTCCAGGTACTTAGTAAAGGTATCAATCGCCGCATGGGCTTCAGCCTGATGCTTAGCTTGCAGGTCATCAACGGTCATCACGTTGAGTTCCCAACCGCTCAGCTGCGAAGCCAGGCGCACGTTCTGGCCGTTACGTCCGATAGCCTGTGCCAGGTTACCGGCTTCAACGGCGATATCCATCGTGTGTTTGTCTTCGTCAACCACGATAGATGCGACGTCGGCTGGAGCCATCGCGTTGATCACGAACTGCGCCGGGTTGTCGTCCCACAGGACGATATCGATACGCTCGCCGCCCAGTTCAGTCGAAACCGCCTGAACACGCGCGCCACGCATACCTACACAAGCACCTACCGGATCGATACGTTTGTCATTGGTTTTCACGGCGATTTTCGCGCGAGAACCCGGATCGCGAGCAGCTGCTTTAATTTCAATGACTTCTTCGCCGATTTCCGGCACTTCGATACGGAACAGTTCAACCAGCATTTCTGGTTTAGAACGGGTCACGAACAGTTGAGCACCACGCGCTTCTGGACGCACAGCGTACAGAACACCACGGATACGGTCACCTGGACGGAAGTTTTCACGCGGCAGCATGTCTTCACGCAGGATAACGGCTTCAGCGTTACCGGCCAGCCCTTCGGATTTGATCTCCAGAGAGATGTTGTCGCGGTTTACTTTTTTCACCACGCCAGTGACGATTTCGCCTTCCTGATCGCGGAACTGATCGACAACCATCGCGCGCTCAGCTTCACGTACTTTCTGTACGATGACCTGTTTCGCGGTCTGAGTGGTGATACGGTCGAAGGTCACAGATTCAATCTGATCTTCAACGTACTCGCCCACGTTCAGGCTTTCGTCTTCGAAACGCGCGGCTTCCAGCGTGATTTCTTTGGTTGGTTGAGTCACTTCTTCAACAATCACCCAACGACGGAATGTATCGAAGTCACCGCTTTTACGATCGATTTCTACGCGAACATCGATCTCTTGTTCATATTTTTTCTTGGTTGCTGTAGCCAGGGCACTTTCCAGCGCTTCGAAAATTTTCTCACGCGGCAGTGATTTCTCGTTGGAAACGGCTTCAACAACAGCCAAAATTTCTTTGTTCATCGCGGGCTTTTCACCTCAATCCAGACTGTTAAAAGTGGGGAACCAGGTTCGCCTTCTGGATATTACTCAGCGCGAACACTTCATCTTTGCCTTCGACTGTCACCGTGATCATTTCACCATCAACGGCTTTAATAATACCCTGCCATTTACGGCGGTTCTGTACGGCCATTCGCAGAACGAGAGCCACTTCTTCACCGGTAAAGCGCACATAGTGCTCGGCCGTGAACATTGGGCGATCGAGGCCAGGTGAGGAAACTTCTAGGTTATAGGCAACGGTAATAGGATCTTCAACGTCCATCACCGCACTCACCTGATGGCTGACATCAGCACAATCATCAACATTGATGCCATCTTCACTATCAATATAGATGCGCAGCGTCGATGTACGGCCGCGAACGAATTCGATGCCGACCAGTTCGTAGCCCAGTGCTTCGACCGGTGCAGTAATCATCTCTGTTAATTTTTGCTCTAATGTGGACAAGCCCACCCCCAAGACATAAAAAAAGGGCGTAAAGCCCAGTTATTCTGTAGTCAGATAACAAAAAACCCCGATAAATCGGGGCTTTAGATAACTGAACCCTATAGCCACAACTGTGGCCTGGAGCACTCTCCGAAAGAATTTTTTCAAATCCAGCTACGAAGCCTCTAGGTCTTCACAGTATATTTGAAAAAGAACTTTATGGGAAAGTGGTTGCGGGGGCCGGATTTGAACCGACGACCTTCGGGTTATGAGCCCGACGAGCTACCAGGCTGCTCCACCCCGCGCCTGAAACGTGGCAAATTCTACGCGTTTTGGGTAGAAAATGCAAATAATGCTGGGATTTGGTACCGAAGACGGGACGTAAAATCGGCGTTCAGTATATTGATAGTTAACCCTACCTGTCAACCCTGAACGGGTCAGGTTAAATGCGGGGAAATTTTTACAAAAAACGCAGGAGTCTCTTTCGGTCATCGACAAAAGATGATTAAATGAATACTCACTTATTTTGCATAAACATGCATCGAGAGCGAAAGCGGTCTCTAATCAGTCAATCACGCAGGGTTTTATTTTATGACGACGATTCTCAAGCATCTTCCGGTAGGACAACGTATAGGCATCGCTTTTTCAGGCGGTCTGGATACCAGCGCTGCACTGCTGTGGATGCGCCAAAAGGGAGCGGTTCCTTATGCATATACTGCGAACCTGGGTCAGCCGGATGAGGAAGATTATGATGCGATCCCTCGTCGTGCCATGGAGTATGGCGCAGAGCACGCACGTCTGATTGACTGCCGTAAGCAGCTGGTTGCAGAGGGCATCGCCGCGATTCAGTGCGGTGCTTTCCACAACACCACCGGCGGCCTGACCTATTTCAATACCACCCCGCTGGGCCGTGCAGTAACCGGCACCATGCTGGTTGCCGCCATGAAAGAAGATGGCGTGAATATCTGGGGCGATGGCAGCACCTATAAAGGCAACGATATCGAGCGTTTCTATCGCTATGGCCTGCTGACCAATGCCGAGTTGCAGATTTACAAGCCGTGGCTGGATACCGACTTCATCGACGAGCTGGGTGGTCGTCATGAGATGTCCGAGTTTATGATCGCCTGTGGCTTTGACTACAAGATGTCCGTCGAGAAAGCCTACTCTACCGACTCCAACATGCTGGGCGCGACGCACGAAGCGAAAGATCTGGAATTCCTGAACTCCAGCGTGAAAATCGTCAACCCGATCATGGGCGTGAAGTTCTGGGACGAGAATGTAAAAATTCAGGCCGAAGAAGTGACCGTGCGTTTTGAACGCGGCCATCCGGTTGCCCTGAACGGCAAAACCTTTTCCGACGACGTCGAGCTGATGCTGGAAGCGAACCGCATTGGCGGCCGTCACGGCCTGGGCATGAGCGATCAGATTGAAAACCGTATCATCGAAGCGAAAAGCCGTGGCATCTACGAAGCCCCGGGGATGGCGCTGCTGCATATCGCTTACGAGCGTCTGCTGACCGGTATTCACAATGAAGACACCATTGAGCAGTATCACGCTCACGGTCGCCAGTTGGGCAAACTGCTCTATCAGGGCCGCTGGTTCGATCCACAGGCGCTGATGCTGCGTGACGGCCTGCAACGCTGGGTGGCAAGCGCGATCACCGGTGAAGTGACGCTGGAACTGCGTCGCGGTAACGACTACTCAATCCTGAACACCGTGTCTGACAATCTGACCTATAAAGCAGAACGTCTGACGATGGAAAAAGGCGAGTCCGTGTTCTCACCAGACGATCGTATTGGTCAGCTGACCATGCGTAACCTGGACATTACCGACACGCGTGAGAAGCTATTCAACTACATTGAGAATGGCCTGCTGTCCGCAAACTCCGGCAACGGCCTGCCGCAGGTTGAAAATCTGGAACACAGCGATAAGAAGTAATCACTGAACAGTTATGCAAAAAGCGCCCAATGGGCGCTTTTTTTATTGGTTTTGTAGGCCCGGTAAGCGCAGCGCCACCGGGCTAAATGTCGAAAAACGGATTTTATACAGACGAAAAAAAAGACGTCTTTCGACGTCTTTCTTCTGGAATATTGGTACCGAGGATGGGACTCGAACCCACAAGCCCGTTAGGGCACTACCACCTCAAGGTAGCGTGTCTACCAATTCCACCACCTCGGTACTGAATACTTACTGCGGGATATCGCTGGTCGGCTTAGCCGGTGCAGCTGGCTGAGTAGTCTGCTCAGTTTTCGCTGGCGCACTCAGATTTTCCCACTCGCTTCCTTTATTGGTCTTGTTGCTGTTGATATTGCCCAGCGCCAGACTGATGATGAAGAACAGCGTAGCCAGAATCGCAGTTGTACGGGTCATGAAGTTCGCAGAACCACTTGAACCAAACAGCGTACCGGAAGCGCCTGCTCCGAAGGAGGCTCCCATATCAGCGCCTTTACCCTGTTGCAGCATGATCAGCGCTACAAGAGCGATGGCTACAATAAGGAAAATAACTAAAAGAGCTTCGTACATAATCAACCTGTTCCTTGCGGATTTGCCGCATACCAATGCTTCGACCAATTAGCAGGATTTCGTGTTTCCCACTGAAGCGGGTGTGAATACTAACCAAAGCGAATGACCTTCGCAAGGGCATTTTTAGTGCATTGTATCAACTGCGGAAAAAAACATCAAAATGCCATGATTTGCACAAAACAAAGGCGGCAAACGCCGCCTTTTTAAACACTTATCCTGCAAGATTATGCAGCTTTAACGGCATCCGCAATACGATGTGCAAATTCAGTTACCTGCGCTTCATCCTCGCCTTCTACCATTACGCGGATTAGCGGCTCAGTACCGGATTTACGCAGCAGCACGCGGCCACGGTTGCCCAGCGCAGATTCCACCTCTGCCATCACCGCTTTCACGTTTGCATTTTCCAGCGGATCGCCGTTTCCGTCGGTAAAGCGGACGTTAACCAGGATCTGAGGGAACATTTTCATACCGCTGCACAGATCGTGCAGGCTCATGTGGTTGCGAACCATCGCCGCGACCACCTGAAGCCCGGCGACAATACCGTCACCCGTCGTGGTTTTGTCGAGCAGGATAATGTGGCCGGAGTTTTCCGCGCCGATGCGCCAGCCCTTCTCCTGAAGTTTTTCCAGCACATAGCGGTCGCCCACTTTCGCGCGAACAAACGGAATGCCGAGCTGTTTCAGCGCCAGCTCAAGACCCATGTTGCTCATCAGCGTTCCTACCGCGCCACCGCGCAGCTGGCCCTGACGCAGCCCTTCACGGGCAATGATATAGAGGATCTGATCGCCATCGACCTTATTGCCTTCATGGTCAACCATGATGACGCGGTCGCCGTCGCCGTCCAGCGCAATACCAATATCCGCCTTTTCAGCCAGAACGCGTGCCTGGAGGGCACGAACATCCGTTGCACCGACCTCTTCGTTAATGTTCAGCCCATCTGGTTCGCAGCCAATGGTAATCACTTTTGCGCCCAGCTCGCGGAACACGTTAGGTGCAATGTGGTAGGTCGCGCCGTTTGCGCAGTCCACCACAATTTTAAGATGGCTCAGGCTCAGCTCATTAGGGAAGGTCCCTTTGCAGAACTCGATATAACGGCCTGCTGCATCCACGATACGGCTGGCTTTACCCAGCTCTGCGGAGTCGACGCAGGTGATCTCTTTTTCCATCTCAGCTTCAATGGCTTCTTCAACGTCATCCGGCAGTTTGGTGCCATCGGTGGAGAAGAATTTGATGCCGTTATCATAAAACGGATTATGGGAGGCGGAGATCACGATCCCGGCTTCCGCACGGAAGGCGCGAGTCAGGTAAGCTACGGCAGGCGTTGGCATAGGGCCAGTAAAAGAGGCCGATAAGCCTGCGGCGGCAAGACCTGCTTCCAGCGCGGACTCCAGCATATAGCCAGAAATACGGGTGTCTTTACCGATAATGATTTTACGGGAGCCGTGACGCGCCAGCACCTTGCCCGCCGCCCAGCCCAGTTTCAGTACAAAATCAGGAGTGATTGGAGCGTCGCCCACGCGCCCACGGATGCCATCGGTACCAAAATATTTACGATTACTCATAGCGTTTGTTTTCCTTCGCTGCCAGCGTGGCTTCAACCACACGCATGGCTTCTACTGTCTCTTTGACGTCATGGACACGGATAATGTGCGCACCCTGCATCGCGGCAATCACCGCACACGCCAGGCTACCGCTCAAACGTTCGCTCGGCCCCACATTCAACAATTGCCCAATCATCGATTTTCTCGACATGCCAACCAATAGCGGCAGGCCAAAATGATGAAATTCCGATAAGCGCGCAAGCAGCTCATAGTTGTGGGAGAGATTTTTACCGAAACCGAACCCCGGGTCGAGCAGCAATTTCTCTTTTGCAATGCCCGCCCGCTCGCAGCGTTCGATATGCTCAATAAAGAAGCGATTAACGTCCGCGAACACGTCGTCATATTTTGGCGCTTCCTGCATGGTTTTCGGCTGCCCCTGCATGTGCATCAGGCATACCGGCAGGCCTGTTTCTGCGGCGGCTTCCAGCGCGCCCGGCTCGGTGAGGGATCGAATATCATTAATAATGTGAGCGCCCACTCTCGCGACTTCGCGGATCACTTCAGGCTTGGAGGTATCAACAGAGATCCAGACTTCGAAACGCTGAGCGATGGCTTCAACAACCGGGACAACGCGCGCCAGCTCTTCTTCCACGGAAACATCTGCCGCCCCCGGACGCGTCGACTCGCCCCCGACATCAATGATGGTGGCACCCGCGTTAATCATTAAATTAGCGTGCTTAACCGCTTCGATCAGCGTGTTATGCGTGCCGCCATCAGAGAAGGAGTCAGGGGTGACATTCAATATTCCCATCACGTGCGGGTGAGAGAGATCGAGATGAGAGTCCTGGGCGAAAAGTTTCATTGCGAAATCCCTGGTATTCTTATGGTTTAACGAAAAAGAAAAACCCCGGAGCAAGCTCCAGGGTTTCGGGTACAGATAATGGCATCAACAGCAGTGACTTACTTGTCGCCCAACTGTTCTGACATGGTGTTACCCGGGTTCGGCGTACGCGGTTCATCAACCGGACGTGGCGCGCGAGGGGTGCCATTGTTGTCAGAATTGTTGGAAGCGCCTGGGTCTTCCCAGCCCGCTGGCGGACGCACTTCGCGGCGTGCCATCAGGTCGTCAATCTGCGGAGCATCGATGGTCTCATATTTCATGAGCGCATCTTTCATCGAATGCAGAATATCCATATTGTCGTTCAGGATCTGACGAGCACGACCGTAGTTACGTTCGATCAGCGCTTTCACTTCCTGGTCGATGATACGTGCTGTTTCATCGGACATATGTTTCGCTTTCGCGACAGAGCGGCCCAGGAATACTTCGCCCTCTTCCTCTGCGTACAGCAGCGGACCGAGTTTGTCGGAGAAGCCCCACTGGGTGACCATGTTACGCGCCAGGTTAGTCGCGACTTTAATGTCGTTAGACGCACCGGTAGAAACATGTTCTGCACCGTAAATAATCTCTTCTGCCAGACGACCGCCGTACAGCGTTGAAATCTGACTTTCCAGCTTCTGACGGCTGGCGCTGATCGCATCGCCTTCAGGCAGGAAGAAGGTGACGCCAAGAGCACGACCGCGAGGAATAATCGTCACTTTATGCACCGGATCGTGTTCCGGCACCAGGCGACCGATAATCGCGTGACCTGCTTCGTGGTATGCCGTGGACTCTTTCTGCGCTTCCGTCATCACCATGGAGCGACGTTCTGCACCCATCATGATTTTGTCTTTCGCTTTTTCGAATTCCACCATGGACACCACGCGCTTGTTGCCGCGAGCAGCGAACAGAGCCGCTTCGTTGACCAGGTTAGCCAGGTCTGCACCGGAGAAGCCCGGCGTACCACGCGCAATGATTGCCGCGTCGATATCTGGCGCCAGCGGTACGCGACGCATGTGAACCTTCAGAATCTGTTCACGACCGCGAACGTCCGGCAGACCCACAACAACCTGACGGTCGAAACGGCCTGGACGAAGCAGCGCTGGGTCAAGTACGTCAGGACGGTTAGTTGCAGCGATGACGATAATACCTTCGTTGCCTTCAAAGCCGTCCATCTCAACCAGCATCTGGTTCAGCGTCTGTTCACGTTCATCGTGACCACCGCCCAGACCTGCGCCACGCTGGCGGCCTACGGCGTCGATTTCATCGATGAAGATAATACACGGTGCTGCCTTTTTGGCCTGTTCGAACATGTCACGCACACGAGATGCACCAACACCGACGAACATTTCTACGAAGTCAGAACCTGAAATAGTAAAGAACGGTACTTTTGCTTCACCCGCGATGGCTTTCGCCAGCAGGGTTTTACCGGTACCTGGAGGGCCAACCATCAGAACGCCTTTCGGGATCTTACCGCCCAGCTTCTGGAAACGGCTCGGTTCGCGCAGGTATTCAACCAGTTCGCCGACCTCTTCTTTCGCTTCGTCACAACCGGCGACATCAGCAAACGTGGTCTTGATCTGGTCTTCCGTCAGCATACGCGCCTTGCTCTTACCGAACGACATGGCACCTTTGCCACCGCCGCCCTGCATTTGGCGCATAAAGAAGATCCAAACGCCGATAAGAAGCAGCATCGGGAACCAGGAGATGAAGATAGAAGCCAGCAGGCTTGGTTCTTCTGGCGGCTCGCCTACCACTTTGACGTTTTTGGTCAGAAGGTTATCAAGCAGCTTAGGATCGTTCACCGGGATGTAGGTCGTGTAACGGTTACTATCTTTCTTGGTAACGTTGATCTCACGTCCGTTGATACGCGCTTCGCGAACCTGGTCCTGATTGACCTCTTGCAGGAAGGTAGAATAATCCACCTTGCGGCCATTCGACTCGCTGGGCCCAAAGCTCTGGAATACTGACATCAGCACAACGGCAATGACCAGCCAGAGTATTAGGTTTTTCGCCATGTCACTCAAGGGATTAACCTCATATTACAACTGTGTTAAAAACAGCGTCAGGATACTCTATATCCAGTTTCATTCAAACTTTCGTCTGAAATCTCCCGGTTATCATTTTCGCCCGGTCGCTACAATATACACTTCTCGGGAACGCGCCCGGGAAGAGTCCGGCTTACGAACTTTCACCTTCGCAAACAGGGAGCGAATTTCCTTAAGATACTCCTCGAAACCTTCGCCCTGAAACACCTTCACAACAAAACTACCACCAGGCGCTAGTACATCACGACACATTTCTAACGCTAGCTCCACCAGATACATGGCGCGGGGAATATCCACCGCCGGTGTTCCACACATATTTGGTGCCATATCCGACATGACAACCTGGACCTTACTGTCACCTACACGATCAAGTAACGCTTTCAGTACTAATTCATCACGAAAATCGCCCTGAAGGAAGTCCACACCGACAATAGGATCCATTGGTAAAAGATCGCATGCGATGATTCGGCCTGTACCGCCGATCTGCGTTACCGCATATTGGGACCATCCGCCAGGGGCTGCACCGAGGTCGACAACCGTCATTCCCGGCTTAAAAAGTTTGTCACTTTGCTGTATTTCATCAAGTTTAAACCAGGCACGGGAACGTAACCCTTTTTTCTGCGCCTGTTGAACATATTTATCGCTAAAGTGTTCCTGGAGCCAGCGGCTGGAGCTGGCAGAACGCTTTTTACCTGTCATTTAACATTTCCGTCGTGGTTCATCGTTACTTGCCATTGACGTAAATTTCTACGCAGCTATTTGGCGATATAAGGGAGATGGCGGTAGAATGAACCGTTTTCAATCCCAACGTAAGCAAAAATATACGATGAATCTGAGTACTAAACAAAAACAGCACCTTAAAGGTCTGGCACATCCGCTCAAGCCTGTAGTCATGCTTGGCAACAATGGTTTGACCGAAGGGGTGCTTGCCGAGATTGAACAAGCGCTGGAACACCACGAGCTGATCAAGGTGAAAATCGCCTCTGAAGACAGAGACACTAAAACCTTGATCGTGGAAGCCATCGTGCGCGAAACCGGTGCCTGTAATGTACAGGTCATCGGGAAAACGCTGGTGCTCTACCGCCCATCTAAAGAGCGTAAAATCTCGCTGCCACGCTAAGAATATCCTCAATTGAACACATTTTCTGTGTAAAACGAGGGATTTCTGTCAGCAGGTGAGCAAAATGCCACGCTCCGTGAGTTGATAAAAGGCCGCTACGCGGCCTTTTTCCTTTCTTTACAATGTATCAACATCTTAGCGTAGATGCGAATTACAGGTAGTCGACCTTGATAATTTCGTATTCTACTTCGCCGCCAGGCGTGCGGATGACGACCACATCATCCTGCTCTTTGCCGATCAAACCACGCGCAATCGGCGAGTTCACCGAAATCAGGTTCTGTTTGAAGTCAGCTTCATCGTCACCAACAATGCGGTAAGTCTGCTCTTCGTCATTGTCCAGGTTAAGTACGCTTACGGTACAACCGAAGATTACGCGGCCGTTGTTTGGCATTTTGGTGATATCGATAACCTGTGCATTCGACAGTTTCGCTTCGATATCTTTGATACGCCCTTCACAAAAGCCCTGCTGCTCACGCGCGGCGTGGTATTCAGCATTCTCTTTCAGGTCGCCATGCTCACGCGCATCCGCGATAGCGGCGATGATTTCAGGACGACGAACGGATTTCAGGAAATCCAGCTCTTCGCGCAGTTTTTCGGCACCACGTAAGGTCATCGGAATAGCTTGCATTTGTTATACCTCTTAAACATTCCTGTTGGGAGCAGCGTCACCCGCTCCGGCCTCTGTCCCCGCGACGTCGCGACGTGAGCGGGCCAGAAGCAAAAAGAAAACCGACCCGGAAGCGAAGCCCCAGGCCAGCAGCAATTTTTCAATTTGATACGCATTTTAACGCGAAGTTCACTATGGGTCATCGTTTACTTTGCAGGGCGATGCGCCGTAGTATGGCGGTTTGTTTCCGGGTTGTTAGCGCGAGATTATGCGATTTTCCAGATTTATCATCGGATTGACTACCAGTTTAACGTTCACCGTTCAGGCCGCGAATGTTGATGAGTACATTAATCAGCTGCCCGCTGGCGCTAACCTTGCACTGATGGTGCAAAAGGTCGGAGCCCAGACGCCTGATATTGACTATCACAGCCAGCAAATGGCGCTGCCCGCCAGTACCCAGAAGGTGATCACCGGCCTTGCCGCCCTGCTTCAGCTGGGCCCTGACTTCCGCTTTACTACCACGCTTGAAAGCAAAGGCAACGTGGACGGCGGTGTCCTGAAAGGCGATCTGATTGCCCGTTTTGGCGGCGATCCGACCTTAAAACGTCAGGATATTCGCAATATGGTCGCGGTGTTGAAAAAATCAGGCGTTCAGCAGATTGACGGCAACGTGCTGATTGACACCTCGATCTTCGCCAGCCATGACAAAGCCCCCGGCTGGCCCTGGAACGACATGACCCAGTGCTTTAGCGCCCCGCCTGCCGCCGCTATCGTCGATCGTAACTGCTTCTCCGTGTCGCTTTACAGCGCCCCAAAGCCTGACGACATGGCGTTTATTCGCGTGGCCTCTTATTACCCGGTGACGATGTTTAGCCAGGTGCGCACGCTGGCGAAGGGCTCGCCGGACGCACAGTATTGCGAGCTGGACGTGGTGCCCGGCGATCTTAACCGCTTCACCCTCACCGGCTGCCTGACGCAGCGCGCCGATCCGCTTCCGCTGGCCTTTGCCATTCAGGACGGGGCAAGTTACGCCGGGGCAATCATCAAAGATGAACTGAAACAGGCCGGGATCGCCTACACCGGTACGCTGCTGCGCCAGACCCAGACGAATCAGCCGGGCACGGTGATCGCCAGCAAGCAGTCGGCCCCGCTGCACGATCTGCTGCGGATCATGCTGAAAAAATCCGACAACATGATCGCTGACACCGTGTTCCGCATGATTGGTCATGCCCGCTTTGGCGTGCCGGGAACGTGGCGCGCAGGCTCAGATGCCGTGCGTCAGATCCTGCGCCAGCAGGCGGGCATCGATCTGGGTAATACCATTGCGGTAGATGGTTCAGGGCTGTCCCGCCACAACCTCATCTCCCCGGCAACGATGATGCAGGTGCTTCAGTACATTGCACAGCACGACACTGAGCTAAACTTTATCTCTATGCTGCCGCTTGCCGGACATGATGGTTCGCTTCAGTACCGCGCCGGGCTTCACGCAGCGGGCGTTGATGGCAAAGTGTCAGCCAAAACGGGTTCTTTGCAGGGCGTGTATAACCTTGCAGGCTTTATCACCACCGCCAGCGGTCAACGCATGGCGTTCGTGCAATATCTTTCCGGCTATGCTGTCGAACCGGCCGATCAGCGCAATCGTCGTATCCCGCTGGTTCGCTTTGAGAGCAGGCTCTACAAAGACATCTACCAGAATAATTAGTGATGAAATTACTTATTGTTGAAGACGATCTGTTATTGCAGGAAGGATTAGCGCTGGCGCTGGCTAACGAAGGCTATGCGCTGGACTGCGCGGCAACGGCCGCAGAGGCGGATTCACTGATTCAGAGCGGCGAATACAGTCTGGTTATTCTTGATTTAGGCTTGCCGGATAAAGACGGCGCAACGCTGCTCAGCCAGTGGCGCCGCAGGGGGGTGGATAACCCGGTGCTGATCCTCACCGCGCGCGACGCGCTTGAAGACAGAATCAATGGCCTTGACTCGGGTGCGGACGATTATCTGGTTAAGCCCTTTGCGCTTGCGGAGCTTCAGGCGCGTGTCCGCGCGCTGATCCGTCGTTATCAGGGCCACAGCGATAACCTGCTAACCGATGGCGATATTACGCTGAATCTGCAAACCCAGCAGGTGCTGCGCAACGCCCAGCCCGTTGAGGTGACGCCGAAAGAGTTCGCCCTGCTGACGCGTCTGATTATGCGTAGCGGCCAGACCGTTCATCGCGAAACGCTCCAGCAGGATATTTATTCCTGGCAGGACGATCCGGGATCAAACACCCTCGAAGTGCATATCCATAATTTGCGCCGCAAGCTCGGCAAAGACAGGATCAAAACCGTTCGCGGCGTCGGCTACCGCCTGGAGAGCCAAAAATGAACAGTATGCGTCGGCGGTTAATGGTTCTGCTGGCAGTCATCCTGTTGTTTTTCCAGCTCATTAGCGTTGTATGGCTCTGGCATGAAAGCCGTGAGCAGATTGGGTTTCTGGTGAATGAAACGCTGTCGGCCAAAGCGCGAAACAACCACGTCGAGAAAGAGATCCGCGAAGCGATCGCCTCGCTGCTGGTCCCTTCACTGGTGATGGTGGGCTTCACCCTGCTCTTCTCGTTTTGGGCGGTATCGTGGATTACCCGCCCGCTGAATAAACTGCGCGACAGCCTCGCCAACCGCTCGGCAGATAATCTAACGCCTGTTCCAGTATATTCCGACATGGAAGAGATTGGTGCGGTCACAGCCTCGCTGAATCAGCTTCTCGCCCGACTTGACCACACTATCCAGCAGGAACGCCTCTTTACCGCTGATGCTGCCCACGAGCTTCGCACGCCGCTTGCCGGGATACGGCTGCATCTGGAACTGATGGCGCAGTCAGGATCGCAGCAGGCCAATTCGTTAATTACCCGTATCGACCAGCTTATGCATACGGTTGAACAGCTTCTGATGCTGGCACGCGCCGGGCAGGCCATGGCCAGCGGTCATTACGAAACGATTGTCTGGACGGAAAATATCATTGCTCCACTGGGGCTCGAGCACGAAGCCAAAGAGCACAGGATTATCTGGCCGGAAAAAAGCCCGCTGACGGTACAGGGCGACGCAGTGCTGCTGCGCCTGATGCTCAGGAACTTGCTGGAGAATGCGGCGCGCTATAGCCCGACGGGAACGACGATTGAGGTCAGGCTGGCGGAGCAGGATGGCGGTACGCTGGTCAGCGTTATCGACGAAGGGCCGGGCATTGATGAAGCACATCGCCAGTCCATCACCGAACCCTTCCGTCGCCTTGACCAGCGCTACGGCGGCAGCGGTCTGGGGCTGAGTATCGTTCAGCGTATCGTACAGCTCCACCACGGCAGGCTGACGCTTGAGAACGGCGCGCAGGGCGGCCTGATCGCAAGCTGCTGGTTGCCATCAGCGTTGAGCTAAAAAAAAGCCCCCTGAGCGGGGGCTTCTTATTGAGATTAGTGCTTGTAGATAAACTCGACGCCTTCTTCGTCGTCTTCATCCCAGTCGTCATCCCAGTCTTCGTCGTCTTCTTCGCCTGCCAGCTCTTCAAGCTGCTCACGGTGGTAGTCATCCCACATGAATTCGACTTTCTCAGGCTGCTTCGCTTCTTCTGCCTGAACAACCGGGTTCTCGATGATAAAGGTCATCACATCCCAGCAGAGATCTTTCACGCCCATCTGGCTTGCAGCGGAGATCAGATAGTATTTATCTTCCCAGCCCATCGCTTCTGCAATTGCTTTCGCTTTCGCTTCGGCTTCTGCTTTATCCATCAGGTCGATCTTGTTGAAGACCAGCCAGCGCGGCTTAGAGGCCAGTTTTTCGCTGTATTTTTCCAGCTCGCCGATAATGATGCGGGCATTTTCAACCGGATCGGAACCGTCGATAGGATCGATATCAATGAGGTGCAGCAGTACGCGGCAGCGCTCAAGGTGCTTCAGGAAGCGAATCCCCAGGCCCGCACCTTCTGCGGCGCCTTCGATCAGCCCTGGAATGTCAGCAACCACGAAGCTCTTCTCGTTATCCATACGCACCACGCCGAGGCTTGGCACCAGCGTCGTAAACGGATAGTCCGCGACTTTTGGCTTAGCAGCGGATACGGCACGGATAAAGGTCGATTTACCGGCGTTTGGCATCCCCAGCATCCCGACGTCAGCCAGAAGCATCAGCTCCAGTTGCAGGTCGCGCTTATCGCCAGGCGTACCCATCGTTTTCTGACGCGGGGTACGGTTAACAGAGGATTTGAAACGGCTGTTGCCCAGACCGTGCCAGCCGCCTTTTGCGACCATCAGGCGCTGACCGTGTTTGGTCATATCACCCATGGTTTCGCCGGTGCCCTGGTCAATTACGCGGGTTCCGACAGGCACTTTGATGGTGACGTCTTTACCACGTTTACCGGTACAGTCACGGCTCTGGCCGTTCTGGCCACGCTCTGCGCGGAAAGATTTTTCAAAACGGTAGTCGATCAGCGTGTTGAGGTTTTCGTCTGCCTCCAACCACACGTCACCACCATCACCACCGTCGCCGCCGTCCGGGCCGCCGCGTGGAATGTATTTTTCACGGCGGAAGCTTACGCAACCATTGCCGCCATCACCTGCTACGACCAGGATCGTTGCTTCATCAACAAACTTCATTTTACTCTCCGTAACTCATTCGCCTGAGCGGGTACCGCTTCATTTTTGCGCCAACGCCCCCAAAGACGATGACCAATGGCGGAATACATCGCGCCCGCAACCACGACAAACGCACCGAGATAGCCCAACATGTTGAGCATCGGCTTGACGAAGACATCGGGCCAGGCCATTGATAACAAATCTGAAAATAACAGCGTAAACAGCGGCGTCAGCGTGATTAACGCGCTCACCTGCGCTGCCTGCCAGCGCGCCATTGCTTCGGCCAGCGCGCCATATCCGACCAGCGTGTTCAGCCCACAAAAGATGAGGCACGCCAGTTGCCAGTCGCTGAGCTGGGTGATAACGCCCGGCTTAGCTAACGGCAGTAAAGCAACTGTACATAAAGTGTACAGCAAAAAGAGGATCTGCTGTGAAGCCAGACGACGCAATAACACCTTTTGCGCGACGCCGTAACTCACCCAGACCGTTGCTGCTCCCACACCAAAAATTACACCCCAGGTGTAATCCGTCAGTCGGGTGAAAATCTCGATCAGGCTGGTGTTGAAGAACATCACCAGGCCACACAGCAGCATACTCGCCCCGATAATCTGCGTGCCGCGCATCTTCTCTTTGAGGATAAAGACGCTGGCGACCATCATGCCTACCGGTGAGAGTTGACCAATCACCTGCGAGGCCGTGGGGCTGAGATATTGCAGGGAAGAGCTGAACAGAATGAAGTTTCCGAACAGGCCGCCCGTTGCGATAGCCAGTAAAACCAGCCAGCGCGGTTTACGGAAGATGCGCAGAGGGGGAAGCTTGCCTTTGATGGCGAGGATAGCGCCAAGACCAATGCTTGCCATCAAAAAGCGATAAAACACCACCGTAGGCGGTTCCATCACTTCCAGTACCTGCTTCATTGCGATTGGCAACGCACCCCAGCACATTGCGGTGGTGAGCGCCAAAAGAATACCAATGCCGGCCTGCTGCTTCATGCCCGTTTTCCCTACAGAAAAATTACCGGGTTTCCAATGTAAAAAGCCCCGCAACAGGGTGCGGGGCTTTAATCCGTTACCGGACCGAGAAAACCTTACTCAGCAACGATGCTGATGTATTTACGGTTGTTCGGGCCTTTAACTTCAAATTTCACTTTACCGTCTGCTTTAGCAAACAGAGTGTGGTCACGACCGCAACCTACGTTGTTGCCAGCGTGGAATTTGGTGCCACGTTGACGAACGATGATGCTACCCGCCAGAACGGATTCGCCACCGAAACGCTTAACGCCAAGGCGTTTAGCTTCTGAATCGCGACCGTTACGTGTGGAGCCGCCAGCCTTTTTATGTGCCATTTAAATCTCTCCTCAGGTCTTAGGCGCTGATGCCAGTAATTTTCACATCAGTGAACCACTGACGGTGGCCCTGCTGCTTACGGTAGTGTTTACGACGACGAAACTTAACGATTTTAACTTTCTCGCCACGACCGTGTGCAACAACTTCAGCTTTGATCACGCCGCCATCAACGAAAGGAACGCCGATTTTGACTTCTTCACCGTTTGCGATCATCAGAACTTCAGCGAACTCAACAGATTCGCCAGTTGCGATGTCCAGCTTTTCCAGGCGAATGGTCTGACCTTCGCTTACTCGGTGTTGTTTACCACCACTTTGGAAAACCGCGTACATATAAACTCCGCTTCCGCGCACGTCCTCGTATGATTCAGAGTGCGCTATAAATATTCACAATAGGGCGCGAATATTACGCAAAACGCGAGCCTTTGACAAGTGCTAGAGTCGATACATGAAGAAAAAAAACACAACACGTACGGTAACGTTTATCTGAGCCGTTTTTTCAGTACAATCAGCACTACTATTGATAAACCGAAACCCTTCGTTAACCCATTTGATGTGGGATAAACAGGATACAAAGCCCGGCTTTTGCGATGAATTTAGAAAAAATCAACGAGTTAACCGCGCAAGATATGGCGGGTGTGAATGCAGCAATCCTGGAGCAACTCAACTCTGACGTTCAGCTGATCAATCAGTTGGGCTATTACATCGTCAGTGGCGGCGGCAAACGTATTCGTCCAATGATAGCAATTTTAGCGGCAAGAGCCGTTGGCTATCAGGGAAATGCGCACGTCACCATCGCGGCGCTGATCGAGTTTATCCACACGGCAACCTTGCTCCATGACGATGTTGTGGACGAATCTGACATGCGCCGGGGCAAAGCCACGGCAAACGCCGCATTTGGCAACGCGGCAAGCGTTCTGGTGGGCGATTTTATCTATACCCGAGCCTTCCAGATGATGACCTCTTTAGGCTCACTGAAAGTGCTGGAAGTGATGTCAGAGGCGGTAAACGTCATCGCGGAAGGCGAAGTGCTACAGCTGATGAACGTCAACGACCCGGACATCACCGAAGAAAACTACATGCGCGTGATTTACAGCAAAACGGCGCGTCTGTTTGAAGCGGCGGCGCAATGCTCCGGTATTCTGGCGGGCTGTACAGAAGCGCAGGAAAAAGGGTTGCAGGACTATGGCCGCTATCTGGGCACCGCGTTCCAGCTGATTGACGATTTGCTCGACTACAGCGCCGACGGCGAAACCCTGGGTAAAAACGTCGGCGACGATCTGAACGAAGGCAAACCGACCCTGCCGCTGCTCCATGCGATGCGTAACGGCACGCCGGAACAGGCGCAAATGATCCGCGAAGCGATTGAGCAGGGAAATGGTCGCCATCTTCTGGAACCTGTACTGGAAACAATGGCTATCTGTGGCTCACTCGACTGGACGCGCCAGCGTGCGGAAGAAGAAGCGGACAAAGCCATTGAAGCCCTTCAGTCGATCCCAGACAGCCCGTGGCGTGATGCGTTAATTGGTCTGGCCCACATCGCCGTTCAGCGCGATCGTTAATCGCTCCTCCTCTCCCCGTGAACCTCACGGGGAGTCTCCAGTAAGAGTTTATAAATTCCATAATCGCGTTAAATCATCGACTTACAGGCCGCATGAATAAAGCTATGTCTTATTCTGAATATTGCTTCCCGTAATACGAACTTTTTAGAACAGCTGTTCGAAGAAGGTATAGTGACCCGGCCATTCCACGAGACTGGCGCAGACGCATACGATTACGAGGACAGCATTATGGATATGAAATTTATCGACTGGCACTCGGCCGATATTATTGCAGCACTCCGCAAAAAAGGGACATCGCTGGCAGCAGAATCTCGCCGCAACGGATTAAGCTCCTCGACGCTGGCCAACGCACTGACCCGCCCGTGGCCTAAGGGCGAATTAATCATCGCTACCGCACTTGAAACACAACCGTGGATTATTTGGCCTTCGCGCTATCACGATCCCGTTACGCACGAATTTATCGACAGAACGCGGATGTTGCGCCAGAGAAAAGTGAAGGAAGAGCATCAGGACTGACGCTCTTTTTTGACAGGAATAGCAACCCCCCGGTCATTTCTGGCAGGGGGCTGCCGGACGATTACTCGCCCTTCACACGCTCGATATTGGCACCCAGCGCGTTCAGTTTGTCTTCGATACGCTCATAGCCGCGATCGATGTGGTAGATACGATCCACCACGGTAGTTCCTTCCGCGATACACCCCGCCAGCACCAGGCTTGCGGAAGCACGAAGATCGGTTGCCATAACCTGCGCACCCGACAGCTTCTCAACGCCGTGACAGATAACCGTATTGCTTTCGATCTCTGCGTGCGCGCCCATACGGATCAGTTCCGGTACGTGCATAAAGCGGTTTTCGAAGATGGTTTCGGTGATCACGCCCGTGCCTTCAGCGACCAGGTTAAGCAGCGTGAACTGTGCCTGCATGTCGGTCGGGAATGCCGGGTGTGGCGCAGTGCGAACGGTAACGGCTTTCGGGCGCTTGCCGTGCATGTCGAGGCTGATCCAGTCTTCGCCGACTTCGATATCCGCACCCGCTTCACGCAGTTTTGCCAGCACCGCATCCAGGGTGTCCGGCTGCGCGTTGCGGCAGACGATTTTGCCGCCAGAAATGGCCGCGGCCACCAGGAAGGTGCCGGTTTCGATACGGTCTGGCAGTACGCGGTAAACGCCGCCGCCCAGACGCTCAACGCCTTCGATGGTGATGCGATCGGTACCCTGACCGCTGATCTTCGCGCCTAACGTCGCGAGGAAGTTGGCTGTGTCCACGATTTCCGGCTCGCGCGCGGCGTTCTCGATAATGGTGGTGCCTTCAGCCAGCGTCGCCGCGGACATGATGGTCACCGTGGCGCCCACGCTCACTTTGTCCATGACGATGTGCGCGCCTTTCAGACGACCATTCACGGACGCTTTAACGTAACCTTCTTCCAGCTTGATCTCAGCGCCCAGTTTTTCCAGGCCAAAGATGTGCAGGTCAACCGGACGCGCGCCGATAGCGCAACCGCCTGGCAGAGAAACCTGCCCCTGACCGAAACGCGCCACCAGCGGGCCCAGCGCCCAGATGGATGCACGCATGGTTTTCACCAGGTCATACGGCGCGGAGAAGTTGTTCACGTTACCGGCATCGATCCAGACTGAACCGTTACGTTCCACTTTAGTGCCAAGTTGAGCGAGCAACTTCATGGTCGTGTCGATATCTTTCAGCTTCGGTACGTTCTGGATCTCTACCGGCTCTTCTGCGAGCAATGCTGCAAAGAGGATAGGCAGCGCGGCATTTTTAGCGCCAGAAATTGTGACTTCGCCCTGGAGGCGCGTCGGCCCCTGTACACGAAATTTGTCCATGTGTTAGCTCTCTTGAAAATTCAACCGTGCTGCGGGCGCAAACCCACAGCTCAAAAACCGTTTAGTTTGCGATCGCGTGCCCACTCTTGCGGGGTGAACGCTTTAATCGACAGGGCGTGGATGCGGTTATCCGCAATGTACTCCATCAGCGGCGCATATACAGCCTGCTGTTTCTTCACGCGGCTCATGCCGTTGAACATCTCACCCACAGCAATAACCTGAAAGTGACTGCCATCGCCAGTGACGTGGGCTTCCTGAAGGGAGAGTGCGTTCATCAGCACTGTCTGGATTTCATGATTTTCCATGGGGTCTACATCATCTGATAGTGAAAACAAGCCCAACATCTTAGAGCAAAGTGGCGTCGTCTTAAACAAGCAAAAAGCCCCAACAATGAAACAGTCGGGGCTTTCAGAAGTAACGCACTGAAAAAATTAGCGCGGTAATACGTCGCCGGGCAAATTATAGAGCTGTGCGAGGGTCAAAACGTTGTCGCTGACGCCGGTCAACGTCACCTTTGCCCCCTGCTTTTTGCCTGTCTCAACAAGATGCACAAGCAGGGCAATTCCGGCAGTATCCACGCGGGACACGCCGCGTAAATCAATCAGCGTAACGCCTTTCATCGCGTCTGCGCGCGCATCCCATAGCGGGTTCAGCACATCCTGATCCAGCTCGCCAGAGAGCAATAAGGTTTGACCTTCGCGCGACCAGCTAAGTTGCTGCTGCATTACTTTTTCTCGTCCAGGGTGATTTTCTGGCGGGAGATAGATTGCAGCTGAGCGGTCAGACCGTCGATGCCTTTGGTACGCAGCAGGTCGCTCCACTCGTTTTGCTTGGTGGTGATCATGCTCACCCCTTCAGCAATCATGTCATACGCCTGCCAGTTACCGGTCTGGGAGTTTTTACGCCACTGGAAGTCCAGACGCACCGGCGGACGGCCGTTAGGATCGACGATTGTGACACGAATAGGAATGATGGTGGCATCGCCCAGCGGCTGCTCAGGGGCGATTTGGTAGGTCTGACCGTGATACATCGCCAGCGCCTGACCGTAAGCCTGTTTCAGGTATTCGCGGAACGCGGCAAAGTAGGCATCGCGCTGTGCAGGCGTCGCATCTTTGTAGTAACGACCCAGAACCAGCGCGCCCGCGTATTTAATCTGTACGTAAGGCAGCAGCTCCTGATCGACCACATCACGCAGGTAATCAGGGTTAGCGCGGATTTTTGGCTGTTCCGTCTTCAGACGGGTGAAGGTCTTCTGCGCCGCCTCATCCATCAGTTTGTACGGGTTAGTCTGGTCGGCAGCATGTACTGCGCTCAGAGGGGCAATGACCAGCATGGCTACCATTAACAGTCGTTTAAACATGTATCACTTCTCCTGAGATGAATTCGTCGCGTCTGGGGCCGGCGCGGCGTCAGTGGTCTTATCATCACCACCTTTACTGTTGTAAAGGAACTGACCAATCATATCTTCCAGCACCATGGCTGATTTCGTATCCTGGATCACGCTTCCTTCTTTAAGGATAGTCGTTCCCAGCTCCGGGTCTTCAAATCCGACGTTAAGCGCCAGATATTGTTCACCCAGCAGGCCAGACGTGCGGATAGAAAGCGAGCTGGTGTCCGGGATATGGTTGTAGCGCTCTTCGATATCCATCGCCACGCGCGGCAGATAGGTTTTCTCGTCCAGGGTGATATCCGCCACGCGGCCAATCACCACGCCGCCGATACGCACCGGAGAGCGCGCCTTCAGGCCGCCGATGTTATCGAAGGTGGCATAGATACGATAGGTCGGCTCGGTGCGGATAGAGGTGATATCCGCCGCTCTCAGACAGATGAACAGCGCAGCCAGCAGTGCCAGTAACAGAAATACGCCGACCCAAATTTCATTTTTTCTCGTTTGCATGAACTCAATTCCCAAACATCAGTGCGGTGAGCACAAAATCCAGACCCAGTACGGCCAGCGACGAATGAACAACAGTACGTGTTGTCGCACGGCTGATCCCCGCCGACGTAGGGATGGCATCGTAACCATTAAACAGCGCGATCCAGGTGACCGTAATAGCAAAAACTACGCTCTTGATCAGACAGTTCACTAAATCCATCCGCAGATCGATTGCGTCCTGCATGGCAGACCAGAAGAACCCGGCATCAATCCCTTTCCAGTGAACGCCGACCAGCGAGCCGCCCCAGATCCCAACGGCGACGAAGAGGATCGTAAGCAACGGCAGTGAAATCACTCCCGCCCAGAAACGCGGGGAGATCACGCGGCGCAGCGGATCGACCGCCATCATCTCCATGCTGGAAAGCTGCTCGGTGGCGCGCATCAGGCCAATTTCTGCGGTCAGGGCTGAACCCGCGCGTCCGGCAAACAGAAGCGCGGCAACCACCGGCCCCAGCTCGCGCAGCAGGGAGAGCGCCACCAGCATCCCGAGGCTGGTTTCCGCACTGTAGGTTGTCAGGACCAGATAACCCTGGAGCCCGAGCACCATGCCGATAAACAGACCTGATACGATGATAATGACCATCGACAACACGCCGACGTTATAAAGCTGTCGCACCAGCAACGGCGTGTGCTTGCGGAATTCCGGTTTGCCGACCAGCGCGTTGAATAACATTAATCCGGCGCGCCCGAAGGTCCTGAGGGTTTTTATGCCACGGTGTCCCAGAGCGGCTAACGCATTTAACAGCATGAGTGGCTTAACTCCCTATTCCCAGTAAATCGTCATGATAGTCCCCGGACGGATAGCGGAACGGCACCGGGCCGTCTGCAATACCGTCCAGGAACTGCCGCACGCGGGGATCGCAATTTTCCTGTAGCGCCTGAGCGCCACCGTGCGCGACGATCCTTTTGTCTGCCACAATATAGGCGTAATCAGCGATGCTCAGCACTTCCGGCACGTCGTGAGAAACCACGATGCAGGTCACGCCAAGCGCGCTGTTCAATTCAGAAATGAGCTTCACCAGCACGCCCATGGTGATGGGGTCCTGCCCGACGAAGGGTTCATCGAACATGATGAGATCGGGTTCTAACGCAATAGCTCGCGCCAGCGCCGCACGACGCGCCATACCGCCCGACAGCTCAGACGGCATTAATTTGGCCGCCCCACGAAGGCCGACAGCCTCAAGCTTCATCATCACCGTGCTTTTCAGTAATTCAGGCGGTAAATGGGTGTGCTCACGCAGCGGGTAGGCTACGTTATCAAACACGTTCATATCGGTGAATAACGCACCCGACTGAAAGAGCATACTCATGCGCTTGCGGACAGTATACAGACGCGAGCGTGACATCTCCGGGACGTTTTCCCCGTCAAAGAGGATTTCGCCGCTATCCGGCGGGATCTGCCCACCGATAAGGCGCAACAGGGTGGTTTTACCAATTCCGGACGGCCCCATGATGGCGGTGATTTTACCGCGGGGGACTGTCAAAGAAATATCATCAAATATCAACCGGTTGCCGCGAGAAAAGCTGACGCCACGGACATCGACTAAATTCGCCATCGTTTGGCTCATTTATGGTTCCTTTCTTACCCTGGTTCATATTAAGCATGACGCTTAAATCAGCCCTAAACCCAACATTTTTACAGAATAATAGCCGTTGAGGTTAGCGAAAGCTGGCATTTGTTTTACTTTTCCAGCGCATAAAGTCAAAATTAGGAATTCGTGACGGCTGAGATTGCATGTTGAGCAACATGATTCATGCGCAGTGGACCGGCGAGTATACCTGAAGAAAGGACTTTTGATGCTTTTAGCAACAGCACTGTTAATAATCGGTTTACTTTTGGTGGTCTACAGTGCTGACCGTTTAGTATTTGCTGCATCAATATTATGCCGGCTGATTGGCGTCCCGCCGCTCATTATCGGCATGACGGTTGTCAGCGTAGGTACCTCGCTTCCTGAAATTATCGTGTCGGTCTCGGCATCGTTCCACGGCCAGGTTGACCTGGCTATCGGCACCGCCATTGGCTCTAACATCGTCAACATTTTACTGATCCTCGGCCTGGCCGCCCTGCTACATCCATTTCACGTGCATTCTGATGTTTTGCGTCGTGAATTGCCGCTAATGTTGATCGTGAGTCTGCTGGCGGGCTGCGTGCTGTACGACGGGGTGCTGAGCTACAGCGACGGCCTCTTCCTGCTCGCATTGGCCGTGATATGGCTGCTGTTTATCGTTAAACTCGCCCGCCAGGCCGAAAAACAGGGCAACGACAGCCTCACGCGTGAACATGTCGCGGAGCTGCCGCGCGAGGGAACTCTGCCCGTTGCGCTGCTGTGGCTGGGCGTGGCGCTGATTATTATGCCGATGGCCACGCGCATGGTGATCGATAATGCCACGGTGCTGGCGAACTATTTCGCCATGAGCGAATTAACCATTGGCCTGACGGTGATCGCCATTGGCACCAGCCTGCCGGAACTGGCCACGGCGATTGCAGGCGCACGTAAGGGTGAAGATGATATCGCGATTGGCACTATCATCGGCTCGAACATTTTCAACATCGCGATTGTGACCGGCTTACCGGCACTGATCGCGCCAGGACCGTTTAATCCGCTGGCCTTCTCGCGCGATTACGGTGTGATGCTGTTGGTCAGCGTGATTTTCGCCCTGCTCTGCTGGCGGCGAAAACGGCAAATTGGTAAAGGCGCAGGCGCGCTGCTGACGGGTGGTTTTATCGTATGGATGGCGATGCTGTACTGGCTCTCGCCTCTTCTCTCTGGGTAAACGGAAACGCATTATGTCGCAAATAGAATTGCAGCCGGGTTTTGACTTTCAGAAAGCAGGCAAAGACGTTCTGGAGATTGAACGTGAAGGTCTGGCGCAGTTAGATCAGTACATTAATCAGGATTTTAGTCTGGCATGTGAGAAGATATTCCACTGCGCGGGCAAAGTCGTGGTGATGGGGATGGGCAAGTCTGGCCATATCGGGCGCAAAATGGCGGCGACTTTTGCCAGCACCGGCACCTCCTCTTTCTTCGTTCATCCGGGTGAAGCGGCGCACGGCGATCTGGGTATGGTCACGCCGCAGGATGTGGTCATTGCGCTGTCAAACTCCGGCGAGTCCAACGAGATCCTGGCGTTAATCCCCGTTCTGAAGCGTTTGCAGGTTCCCCTGATCTGCATGACCAGCCGCCCGGAAAGCAATATGGCACGCGCGGCGGACGTCCATCTGTGCGTCAAAGTGCCAAAAGAAGCCTGTCCGCTGGGTCTTGCCCCGACCTCCAGCACCACGGCGGCGCTGGTGATGGGCGACGCGCTGGCGGTTGCGCTGCTCGAAGCCCGCGGCTTTACGCCAGAAGATTTTGCTCTCTCTCACCCGGGCGGCGCGCTGGGACGCAAGCTGCTGCTGCGGGTCAACGACATTATGCATACGGGCGATGAGATCCCTCACGTCAGCAAAGCGGCTTCTCTGCGCGATGCGTTGCTGGAAATCACGCGTAAAAATCTCGGCATGACGGTGATTTGCGACGATCTGATGAAAATTCAGGGCATCTTCACCGATGGTGACCTCCGCCGGGTGTTCGACATGGGCGTAGACGTCCGCACGCTGGGCATCGCCGATGTCATGACGCCGGGCGGTATTCGCGTTCGTCCGGGCACGCTGGCGGTGGATGTGCTGAACCTAATGCAGTCCCGACATATAACCTCAGTCATGGTTGCTGATGGCGACCAACTGCTGGGTGTGGTACATATGCATGATCTGCTGCGTGCTGGCGTAGTGTAATGAAGGATAAGACAATGAGTAATGCGGGTGCATCCCTTGCAACCTGTTATGGCCCGGTGAGCGCCCACATGATGGCGAAGGCGGAAAACATCCGCCTGCTGATCCTCGATGTGGACGGCGTTCTCTCCGATGGCCTGATTTATATGGGCAACAACGGCGAAGAGCTGAAAGCGTTCAACGTGCGCGACGGCTACGGTATTCGCTGTGCGCTCACGTCCGGGATCGACGTTGCGATCATCACCGGACGAAAAGCTAAACTGGTAGAAGATCGCTGCGAAACGCTGGGAATTACCCATCTGTATCAGGGGCAGTCTGACAAAATGCTGGCGTTCAAAGACCTGCTGGCGAAACTGTCCATCGCGCCGGAGCATGTGGCCTACGTTGGCGACGATCTGATCGACTGGCCGGTGATGGCAGAAGTGGGTTTGAGCATTGCGGTCGCCGATGCCCATCCGCTGCTTATCCCACGCGCGGATTACGTTACCCATATTAACGGCGGACGCGGCGCGGTGCGTGAAGTCTGCGATCTGCTTCTGCTGGCGCAGGGCAAGCTTGATGAAGCCAAAGGGCAATCCATATGAGTAAAACCAGACGTTGGGTTATCATTCTGCTAACGCTTGTCGCACTGGTACTGATTGGCGTCAACCTTGCCGATCGCGACGAAGCCCAGCCAGGTGTGGTCAACAACAACGAGCCGACTTACAAAAGCGATCACAGCGACACCGTGGTTTATAGCCCGGAAGGGGCGCTGAACTATCGCCTGATTGCCCAGCACGTAGAATATTTCTCAGATGACGGAATTTCGTGGTTTACCCAGCCAGTGATGACCACCTTTGACGAGAATAAGGTGCCAACCTGGTCTATCAAGTCTGACAGAGCAAAATTGACAAATGACCGTATGCTTTATCTGTATGGCCATGTTGAAGTTAACGCCCTGACCGCTGACTCTCAACTGCGCAAAATCACCACGGATAACGCCCAGATCAACCTGGTCACTCAGGATGTGACGTCACAGGATCTGGTGACACTGTACGGAACAACATTTAATTCCAGCGGTTTGAGAATGCGCGGGAACTTACGCAGCAAAAACGCCGAGCTGATTGAAAAGGTTAGAACCTCCTATGAAATTCAAAACAAACAAACTCAGCCTTAAAGTAATTATCGCCAGCGCGCTGTTGGCGACCAGTCTCCCCGCGCTTGCTGTAACGGGCGATACCGAGCAGCCGATCCATATTGAATCGGATACGCAGTCTCTTGATATGCAGGGCAACGTCGTGACCTTCACCGGCAACGTCGTGATGACCCAGGGCACGATCAAAATCAACGCCGACAAGGTGGTGGTGACGCGTCCGGGCGGCGAGCAGGGTAAAGAGATTATTGATGGCTACGGTAATCCGGCCACCTTCTATCAGATGCAGGACAACGGGAAACCGGTAAAAGGCCGTGCATCGCACATGCACTACGAACTGGCGAAAGATCTGGTGATCCTGACCGGTAACGCCTATCTGGAACAGCTGGACAGCAACATCACCGGTGACAAAATCACCTATCTGGTGAAAGAGCAAAAAATGCAGGCCTCCAGCGAGAAGGGCAAACGCGTGACGACCGTGCTTGTTCCATCACAGTTGCAGGACAAGAGCAACAACCAGGCTCCGGCTCAGAAGAAGAGTAACTAATTCGTTATGGCAACATTAACTGCAAAAAATCTCGCCAAAGCCTACAAAGGCCGCCGCGTCGTTGAAGATGTCAGTCTGACCGTCAACTCCGGCGAAATCGTTGGCCTTCTGGGCCCTAACGGTGCGGGTAAAACCACGACCTTCTATATGGTGGTCGGCATTGTTCCTCGCGATGCAGGGAATATCATCATTGATGATGAAGATATCAGCCTGCTGCCGCTGCACGCCCGCGCGCGCCGCGGTATCGGCTATCTGCCGCAGGAAGCCTCCATCTTCCGCCGTCTGAGCGTATACGACAACCTGATGGCGGTTCTGCAAATCCGTGACGATCTGACCAGCGAGCAGCGCCAGGATCGCGCGAACGAGCTGATGGAAGAGTTCCACATCGAACATCTGCGCGACAGCTTAGGCCAGGCGCTGTCCGGTGGTGAACGTCGTCGCGTTGAAATTGCCCGTGCGCTGGCCGCGAATCCGAAATTTATCCTGCTGGATGAACCCTTCGCGGGCGTTGACCCCATCTCCGTTATCGACATCAAACGTATTATCGAGCACCTGCGCGACAGCGGGCTGGGCGTGCTGATCACTGACCACAACGTCCGTGAAACGCTGGCCGTCTGCGAACGCGCCTACATTGTTAGCCAGGGCCATCTGATTGCCCACGGTACGCCACAGCAAATCCTCGAAAATGAGCATGTTAAGCGCGTGTACCTTGGGGAAGACTTCAGACTCTGATAGGGTAGAGGTTAAGTCACGCCGAACCGGAGAAAAATGCTCTGAACATGAAGCAAGGTTTGCAATTAAGGCTCAGCCAACAACTGGCGATGACGCCGCAGCTCCAGCAGGCAATTCGTCTGCTGCAACTGTCCACGTTAGAACTTCAGCAGGAACTCCAGCAGGCGCTGGACAGTAACCCCCTGCTGGAGCAAACCGATCTTCATGACGAGGTAGATACTCAGCAAGCGCAAGACACCGAAACGCTCGACACCGTTGACGCTCTCGAACAAAAAGAGATGCCGGACGAGCTTCCTCTGGATGCCAGCTGGGATGAACTCTACACTGCCGGAACCCCTTCCGGTACGCGTGCAGACTACCAGGATGACGAGCTACCGGTCTATCAGGGCGAAACCACCCAGTCGCTTCAGGATTACCTGATGTGGCAGGTGGAGCTGACTCCCTTTTCTGACACCGATCGCGCCATTGCCACCTCGATTGTCGATGCCGTCGACGATACCGGCTATCTGACCGTCACGCTGGACGATATTCTGGAAAGTATCGGCGATGATGAGATCGAGATGGAAGAGATCGAAGCCGTGCTTAAACGTATTCAGCGCTTCGATCCGGTGGGCGTGGCGGCGAAAGATCTGCGCGACTGCCTGCTGATCCAGCTTTCCCAGTTTGCGAAAGACACCCCCTGGATAGACGAAGCCCGGCTGATCATCAGCGATCATCTGGATCTGCTGGCGAATCATGATTTCCGCTCCCTGATGCGCGTCACGCGCCTCAAAGAAGAGGTGCTGAAAGAGGCGGTGGGCGTGATCCAGTCTCTCGATCCGCGCCCGGGGCAGTCGATCCAGACCAGCGAGCCGGAATATGTGATTCCGGACGTGCTGGTGAGAAAGCATAACAATCGCTGGGTAGTCGAGCTAAACTCCGACAGCATTCCTCGCCTGCAAATCAACCAGCAGTACGCTTCAATGTGTACCAGCGCCCGCAATGACTCCGATAATCAATATATCCGGAGCAATCTTCAGGAAGCGCGATGGCTGATCAAAAGCCTTGAGAGCCGAAATGATACGCTGCTGCGCGTAAGCCGCTGTATCGTCGAACAGCAGCAGGCGTTCTTTGAGCAAGGCGAAGAGTATATGAAACCGATGGTGCTGGCGGATATCGCCCAGGCCGTCGAGATGCACGAATCGACCATTTCCCGCGTCACGACGCAGAAGTATCTGCACAGCCCGCGCGGTATTTTTGAGCTTAAGTATTTCTTCTCCAGTCACGTGAATACCGAAGGCGGCGGCGAAGCCTCGTCAACGGCGATACGTGCCCTGGTGAAGAAGTTGATCGCCGCGGAAAACCCCGCGAAGCCACTGAGTGACAGTAAGTTAACCACCATGCTGTCCGATCAGGGTATTATGGTGGCACGCCGTACTGTTGCGAAGTATCGAGAGTCTTTATCCATTCCGCCGTCTAACCAGCGTAAACAGCTGGTCTGACCCAACCGATAAGGAAGACACTATGCAGCTCAACATCACTGGACAGAATGTCGAGATTACTGAAGCGTTACGCGAGTTCCTGAACACGAAGTTCGCGAAGCTTGAGCAGTATTTCGAGAGGATCAATCAGGTCTACATTGTGTTAAAAGTGGAAAAAGTGACTCATATCTCGGATGCTACCCTGCACGTTAACGGGGGTGAACTCCATGCCAGTGCGGAAGGGCAAGACATGTATGCGGCTATCGACGGCTTGATCGACAAGCTTGCGCGACAGCTTAATAAACATAAAGATAAACTGAAACAACACTAATTGTCCGGGCAGTTAACGGGTGCAGGAAGGCCTGTTGTGAAACACAACAGGCCATTTGTACGGTTAGCGCTTAGGTGAAATTATGATAAACAACGATTCCGCTCTTCAACTGAGCAATGTCCTGAACCAGGAATGTACCCGCAGTGGCGTTCACTGCCAGAGCAAAAAACGTGCGCTGGAAATTATCAGTGAACTCGCCGCCAAACAGCTGGGTCTGCCGCCTCAGGTGGTATTTGAAGCGATCCTGACGCGCGAAAAAATGGGCAGTACCGGTATCGGCAATGGTATTGCGATCCCGCATGGCAAGCTGGAAGAAGACACCCTTCGTGCCGTGGGCGTTTTTGTGCAGCTCGAAACCCCTATCGCGTTCGACGCCATCGATAATCAGCCCGTCGATCTCCTCTTCGCGCTGCTGGTGCCTGCGGATCAGACCAAAACTCACCTCCATACGCTTTCGCTGGTCGCTAAACGTCTGGCCGATAAAACGATTTGCCGTCGACTGCGCTCAGCCCAAAGTGATGAAGAGTTATACCAGATTATCACCGAAGCAGAAGGCCATCAGGACGATGCGTAACCGGGAGATAGCCTTCGAATCTGTTGTCCTGAGGAGAAACGGAACATGGTGCTGATGATCGTCAGCGGTCGTTCGGGGTCGGGGAAATCCGTCGCCCTTCGTGCGCTTGAAGATATGGGCTTTTACTGCGTCGATAACCTGCCGGTCGTGCTGCTGCCAGAGCTGGCGAGAACGCTTGCGGATCGTCAAACGTCTGCTGCCGTCAGCATCGACGTGCGTAACATGCCCGAATCACCGGAAGTCTTTGAGCAGGCGATGAGCAATCTGCCTGACGCCTTCTCGCCTCAGCTGCTGTTCCTTGATGCTGACCGCAACACGCTGATCCGCCGCTACAGCGACACGCGCCGTTTACACCCGCTTTCCAGCAAAAACCTCTCGCTGGAAAGCGCTATCGACCAGGAGAGCGATCTGCTGGAGCCGCTGCGCTCTCGTGCCGACCTGATTGTCGACACCTCAGAGATGTCCGTTCACGAGCTGGCAGAGATGCTGCGAACCCGCCTGCTGGGTAAACGCGAGCGCGAGCTGACGATGGTGTTTGAATCCTTCGGCTTTAAGCACGGCATTCCTATCGATGCGGATTATGTTTTCGACGTGCGCTTCCTGCCAAACCCGCACTGGGATCCGAAACTGCGTCCAATGACCGGTCTGGACAAGCCCGTCGCGGCGTTCCTCGACCGGCACACAGAAGTACACAATTTTATCTACCAGACGCGCAGCTACCTTGAGCTATGGTTACCTATGCTGGAGACAAACAATCGCAGCTACCTGACGGTGGCGATTGGCTGTACCGGCGGTAAACATCGTTCGGTTTACATTGCCGAACAGCTGGCCGACTACTTCCGCTCGCGCGGCAAGAACGTTCAGTCCCGTCATCGCACGCTGGAAAAACGTAAAACATGACCGTAAAACAGACTGTTGAAATCACCAATAAGCTGGGAATGCACGCGCGCCCGGCGATGAAACTGTTTGAGCTGATGCAGGGTTTTGATGCAGAGGTTCTGCTGCGTAACGATGAAGGCACCGAAGCGGAAGCCAACAGCGTCATTGCGCTGCTGATGCTGGACTCCGCTAAAGGTCGTCAGATTGAAGTGGAAGCCACCGGCCCGCAGGAAGAAGAGGCGCTGGCAGCGGTGATTGCGCTGTTTAACGCCGGCTTCGACGAAGATTAGGCCTGCTATTCTGGCGGGTGACGCTACGCCTACCCGCCCTACTTAAGCTTTTGACTCTCCATATACCCTTCCCCACCCAGCTGACGCATCTGGCGCATGATCCACGCCTGGCGGCTGCGCACGTATCCCGTCGGGGCATCGGCCTTAAATTTGATTGGGTTGGGCAATACGGCGGCCAGCAGCGCCGCTTCTGACAGCGTCAGGCGGCTGGCGGGCTTGTTGAAGTAGCGTTGCGACGCGGCTTCGACGCCAAACACGCCTTCACCAAACTCCGCGATGTTCAGGTACACGGTCAGAATGCGTTTTTTGCTCCATACCGTTTCAATGCCCACCGTCAGCCCGGCCTCCAGCCCTTTACGCAGCCAGCTGCGACCGTCCCATAAAAACAGGTTTTTCGCCGTCTGCTGAGAGAGCGTAGAGGCGCCGCGCACGCGGTTTTCATGGCGCTCGTTGTGCGCCAGCGCTTTCTCGATGGCCGCCACGTCAAAGCCCCAGTGCTCCGGGAATTTCTGATCTTCCGCCGCAATCACCGCCAGCCCCATCATCGGTGAGATCGCGTCCATGCTCACCCAGTCGGAATGGGCGACATAGCCGAAATCCCCGCTTAACCACGCGCTGACCTGACGCTCAACCATAACGGCGGAAAACGGCACCGGGAGGATACTAAACACCGCGATACCGCCGCCCCAGAAGACCGCCAGAATGACGAAGATACGCAGCAGGATCCGCCTCACCCACGCGCCTGCGGAAAACTTACGGCTCATTCGGCCAGTACCAGCACGCGATCCACCAGCTTTTCAATCCCGGTCGCGGCTTCAGCGATGTTTTGCGCGAGCATATAAGTCGGGGTGGTGACGACTTTATTGTCTTCGTCCACCACGATGTCATCGACCGGACAAGGCACATGCTCGCCGCCCATCTCCTCCATAACTTCCGCGGTATCAATGTCTGTACCAATGGTCAGACGCAGCGGGAAATCGAAAATTTTAGGCAACATTGCCGGGGCAATGCAGATAAAACCAAGCGGCTTACCGGCCTGGTGCATCGCCTGTGCCAGCGCTTTCAGCTCAGGATCGACCGTGCAGTCGCTCCCCTCGGTGGCAAAGGTGCTTAAATTTTTCGCCGCACCAAAACCGCCTGGCACGATCAGCGCATCCAGTTCGTCAGCCCGGGCCTCGCTCAGCGGATGAATATCGCCCCGGACAATACGCGCCGCTTCCGTCAATACGTTGCGGGTTTCCGGCATCACCTCGCCGGTAATGTGATTAATGACGTCAGCCTGATTTTTATCCGGTGCAAAGCACACCACCCCGGCGTCATGTCGGGCCAGCGCCAGCAGCGTTAATACGGCTTCATGTATTTCTGAACCATCGTAAACACCGCATCCGCTCAGCACGACAGCTATCTTTTTCATCATCACGTTCCTTCCTGGCAAATTCGTTAGGCACATTAATAATTTTGATTAAAACGCTATGCTTCACACATTTCACTGATTCATGTAACAAACCATTTAAGATTTGCTATCTTATTTGCGTGCGGCCTAAATATTCAGGCGGCGTCCATGCGAAAACAACACATAAAAATCAGGCGCAGCCACGATTTCCCTGGTGTTGGCGCAGTATTCGCGCACCCCGGTCTAGCCGGGGTCATTTTTTTCTGGCGTCCACCCAGGCCTTCAGCACCGCCACGTCGTTTTCCCACTCCTGCTTCATCTCTTCAACCCATTCACCGACATTATCTTCCCATGCAGGTAAATCCGGGGACTGGATTTGTTGCCCCAGCTGTTGCAGGTGGCGTAACCCCACGGAGCCGGCCGCGCCTTTGATCTTATGCCCCTCTTCGACGATCCCTTTCTGGTCACGCGCGGTAAGGTTAGATTCCAGCACGCTCAGATAGCCCGGCATCATTTTTTCGAATACCGCCAGACCGTCGGTAATCAGCTTCGGGCCAACCAAATCGATGTATTGCTCAAGCATGGCCGTATCCAGAATCGCTTGTGTCTTCGCGTTATCAACAGACGTCATGGTGCTCTCCTCTTCATCACAGGTATCCCAGAACTTCTTAATCATGGCGGTTAATGCCGGAACCGCCAGCGGTTTGCTCAGCACGTCGTCCATGCCGGCGTCGAGGTACTCTTTTTTGTCTTTCAGGACGTTAGCCGTCAGCGCCACCAGCGGCGGCAGCTCGTCTGCGGCGTATTTGCGGGTCAGCTCGCGCGAGATATCCAGCCCGGTCATGTCCGGCAGCTGAATGTCCAGCAGCACGAGGTCATACTCGCCCGGCGTGAACATCTCCAGCGCGGCTTTGCCGGTCATCGCGACGTCCACGCTGTTGCCCAGCTTTTCCAGCACCGAGCGCGCCACAATGACGTTCAGCTCGATATCTTCCACCAGCAGGACGTGCAGCGCAGGCAGCGGCATTTCGTCGTTCTCAAAGGTATCTTCTACCTCTTCCGCTACCGCTGGCGCGTGGACCGTCAGGGTAAAGACCGACCCGCTTCCCGGCTGGCTGGACACGGTGATGTCCCCGCCCATGCTTCTGGCCAGGCGTTTAGACACCGCCAGCCCAATCCCGGTGCCCGTGGCCGGTTTACCGCCGTGGCTGTCTTTCACCTGGTAATACATGGCGAAGATCTTATCCTGCTCCTCCTGCGGAATACCGATCCCGGAATCCTCGACCTCGAAGTGCAGCATATCGCCCTCGTCGTAGCGAATACGAACGGCCACCTTGCCCTTTTGCGTGAACTTCACGGCGTTGCTGATCAGGTTCCACAGGATCTGACGCAGGCGCGTGCCGTCGGTCGTTACCTTATGCGGCAGCGGCAGGGTCGGCTCCATCACAAAGCTCAGCCCCTTCTGCTGCGCCTGCAACCCTGAGAGGTTCTCGAGGTCGGCCAGGAAGCCCGTAAAATCTACCGGCTGGTTATCCAGCTGAACCTTACGACGCTCCATCTTATCCATGTCGATAATATCGTTGAAAATATTGCCCAGCGTGACCGCCGAAACGTGGATCGTCTTAAGGTATTTTTCCTGCTCGCTGGTCAGGTCGGTGTCTAACAGAATACGGCTCAGCCCGACGATGCCGTTCAGCGGAGTACGCAGCTCGTGGCTGATGGTCGAGATAAAGGTGGTTTTATCGCGGCTGGCGCGCTCAAGCGCGTCCTGATAGCGCTTGCGCTCGGTGATATCGCGCCCAAAGCCCATCAGGCCGTGGCGTTTGCCCACGCGGTCGTAATAGGGCACCTTACGGATTTCAAAGCAGGCTTTGCGCCCGTCCGGATAGTCCAGCCACTGTTCGTAGGTGAGCGACACGTTGTGGCGGAAGACCTTTTCGTCGGTTTCCATCACCTTCGCCGCCGCCTCTTCGGAATAGACGTCCTGCGGCTTCAGGTGGATAAGCTGCTTTTCACTTTTTCCGGTGAGCAGCTCCATCGCCCGGTTACAGCCGGAGAACTCTTTGTCTTCGTTGCGATAGAACACCAGGTCAGGCGAAGCGTCGAGGAAGGAGCGCAGGAAAGAGGATTGCTGTTCGAGCTGGATCTGGGTGACCTCGCGCTCTTTCATTTCGATTTTCAGCTGCTCCAGCGTGGCCTGGCGCTCGGCCTCCGCTTTTTCACGATCTGAAATCTCCTGATTTAACTGCGCAATGTTGTCCTTTAGCTGGACGTTGAGCTTCAGATCGCGCTCGCGCATCTCTTCCAGCTTCTCAACCAGCTTCGACAGGCGCTGGCGGGACTCCTCAAGCTGCTCTACCACCACCGAGAGAAAATAGACCGCCCAGGGGGTGATCAGCAGGCCGAAAAATATCGAGCGAATAACGTCAATACTTTCTACCTGGCCGTGCAGGACCATCGTGACCGCCATCTGGACGACAATCGCCAGAACAACCAGCGCCAGTGCCAGCAGCAAGGAAAAACGCACCAGGCCGAGCTTCATCATCAGATCGACATAGTACTGGGCCAGCATTCGAATTTGCTTCATAGAGGATCCCTTTACGACGTTATGGCTCAATAATACTCAAATTCAGGGCAGTACGGGGGAGCTTGTGAGAAAAAGTGCGGGGTATAACAGGAGATTAGCCTCGCTCCCGGGAGCCGGGAGCGAGAGAAAGGGTAATCAGGAACGTTTCAGGAGCAGCCAGAGGCTGATCAGGAAGAAGCTGGCGCTCGGCAGGAGCGCGCCGATAATCGGCGGAATGCCGTATACCAGCGTCAGCGGGCCAAAGATCTGGTCGAGCACGTAGAACACGAAGCCAAAGCTTATCCCGGTGACTACGCGGATCCCCATCGGCACGCTACGCAGCGGCCCAAAGATAAACGACAGCGCCATCAGCATCATCACCGCCACGGACATCGGCTGGAAGATTTTGCTCCACATATTGAGCTGGTAACGCCCGGCGTCCTGGCCGCTCGACTTCAGGTATTTCACGTAATTGTGCAGGCCGCTGATAGAGAGCGCGTCCGGATCCAGCGCCACCACGCCCAGCTTGTCCGGGGTCAGGTTGGTTTTCCAGGTGCCGGAAACGGTCTGCGAGCCGGTGATTTGCTTAGGATCTTTCAGGTCGGATTCGTCCACCTGCGACAGGCGCCACTGCTTGTGTTCAGGGTCAAACTTCGCGGACGAGGCGTGACGCACGGAGAGCAAACGACGCTCTTTGTTGAAGGCGTAAATGCTCACCCCACCCAGCTCATCGTCGCCTTTCACGCGTTCAATATAAACGAAGCTGTCGCCGTCTTTCGCCCACAGCCCCTGCTGTGTTGAAAGCAAGGAACCGCCGTACATCGCCTGAGCACGGTAGTTACGCGCCATCTGCTCGCCCTGCGGCGCGACCCATTCGCCAATCGCCATGGTCAGCAGCACCAGCGGGATCGCCGTTTTCATCACCGACAGCGCAACCTGCATACGGGTAAAGCCCGACGCCTGCATCACCACCAGCTCGCTGCGCTGCGCCAGCATCCCTAAGCCCAGCAGCGCGCCCAGCAGGGCCGCCATCGGGAAGAAGATCTGCACATCTTTTGGCACGCTGAGCAGGGTATACATCCCCGCGCCCAGCGCGTCGTAACTGCCCTGCCCGGCTTTTTTCAGCTGATCGACAAACTTGATGATGCCGGAGAGCGACACCAGCATGAACAGGGTCATCATGATGGTGGAGAAAATGGTTTTACCGATATAGCGGTCGAGAACGCCAAACGCCTGCATTACAACGCTCCTTTACGTGAGAAACGGGCACGAATGCGGCGCATCGGCACCGTATCCCACAGGTTTAAGGCCAGCGCCAGCAGGATGTACAGGCTGTTCACCGCCCACGTCCAGATCATCGGGTCGAGTTTGCCTTTCGCGCCGTTCGAACGAATAGAGGTTTGCAGCAGGAAGTACACCAGATAGAGCAGCATCGCAGGCAGCATCGACAGCACGCGCCCCTGACGCGGGTTGACCACGCTCAGCGGCACGACAATCAGCGCCATCATAAAGACGGTAAACACCAGCGTGATGCGCCAGTGGAACTCGGCGCGCGCCCGGTCGGTATCCGTGTTCCACAGGGTACGCATGTCCATCTGCTCGGTATCGCTCGGATCGAGCGCCACTGCCTGATGTCCAATAATGGCCTGATAGTTCTGGAAATCGGTAATGCGGAAGTCACGCAGCATCGCGGTGCCCTCAAAGCGGGTGCCTTTGTTGAGCGTCACCACCTGAGAGCCATCTTTGCGCTGTGCCAGCTGACCGGAATCGGCCACCACCACCGACGGACGGGCATTGCCTTTGGTGCGCAGCTGCGCGAGGAACACGTCGTTGAATCGGCTACCGTCCACGCTTTCAATAAACAGCACCGAGTTACCGTCGGTCGCCTGCTGGAACTGCCCCTGCGCGAGCGCCGCCATACCCGGGTTCGCTTTGGCTTCAGCCAGCACTTCGTCCTGGTGGCGAGAGGACATCGGCCCTGCCCACATCACATTCACAGCAGCAATAATGCCGGTGAACAGCGCGAGCAGCATGGCGGCCTTCACCAGTACGGCTTTACTCAAGCCGCACGCGTGCATTACCGTGATTTCACTTTCGGTATAGAGCCTGCCCAACGTCATGAGCAAGCCGAGGAAAAGGCTCAGCGGAAGGATAAGCTGCGCCATTTCAGGGATCCCCAGCCCAAGCAGGGAGAGCACCAGATTTGTTGGAATTTCGCCGTCAACGGCCGCACCGAGGATCTTCACCAGCTTCTGACAGAAGAAGATCAGCAGCAGGATGAACAGGATCGCCAGTTGGCTTTTGAGCGTTTCCCGCACCAGATATCTTATGATTATCACTTTAAATACGCCCGTAAAAACCCGTCTTTTTGCTGGAAAATCGCTTGTTTCATGGCTTAAACGTCATTTATTCTCTTGAGTCGTCGAAATCATCGCTAAGATTAAAAAACCCGGCGGATTCACGCTTCAGGACTTTTTCTGACGTGTCGAAACCGTAATAACGTAAGATTAACACGAAGTCACCACAACAGCGGACATGAGTTACGAAAGGTTTCAATTCTATCCGTAGCGGCCGCCGTTGTCTTTAAGATTCAGGAGCGTAGTGCATGGAGTTCAGTGTAAAAAGCGGTAGCCCGGAGAAACAGCGGAGTGCCTGCATCGTTGTGGGCGTCTTTGAACCACGCCGACTCTCCCCGATCGCCGAACAACTCGATAAAATCAGTGACGGCTATATCAGCGCCCTTTTGCGCCGTGGCGAACTGGAAGGCAAACCTGGGCAGACGCTGTTACTGCACCATGTTCCAAACGTGCTTTCCGAACGCATTTTGCTGATTGGTTGCGGCAAAGAGCGCGAACTGGATGAACGTCAGTATAAGCAAGTTATTCAGAAAACCATCAATACGCTGAATGATACCGGCTCTATGGAAGCCGTTTGCTTCCTGACCGAACTGCACGTAAAAGGCCGCAACACTTACTGGAAAGTGCGCCAGGCCGTCGAAACGGCAAAAGAGAGCCTGTACAGCTTCGATCAGCTGAAAACCACCAAAAGCGAACCCCGTCGTCCGCTGCGTAAAATGGTCTTTAACGTGCCGACCCGTCGCGAGCTGACCAGCGGCGAGCGCGCCATTCAGCACGGTCTGGCGATTGCTGCGGGCATCAAAGCGGCAAAAGATCTGGGCAACATGCCGCCAAACATCTGTAACGCGGCATACCTGGCCTCTCAGGCGCGCCAGCTGGCGGACTCTTACAGCAAAAACGTCATCACCCGCGTGATTGGCGAACAGCAGATGAAAGAGCTGGGCATGCACTCTTATCTGGCGGTCGGCAACGGCTCCCAGAACGAATCCCTGATGTCGGTCATCGAATACAAGGGCAACCCGTCCGAAGATGCGCGCCCTGTCGTGCTGGTCGGTAAAGGGCTGACCTTTGACTCCGGCGGTATCTCCATCAAGCCAGCCGAAGGCATGGACGAGATGAAGTACGACATGTGCGGCGCGGCGGCGGTGTACGGCGTGATGCGCATGGTGGCGGAGCTTCAGCTGCCGATTAACGTTATCGGCGTGCTGGCGGGCTGTGAAAACATGCCTGGCGGACGCGCGTATCGTCCGGGTGACGTGCTGACCACCATGTCCGGCCAGACCGTCGAAGTGCTGAACACCGACGCCGAAGGCCGTCTGGTGCTGTGCGACGTGCTGACCTACGTTGAGCGTTTCGAGCCAGAAGCGGTTATTGACGTCGCCACGCTGACCGGCGCATGCGTGATTGCGCTGGGCCATCACATCACCGGCCTGATGTCGAACCACAATCCGCTGGCGCACGAGCTTATCGGCGCGTCCGAACAGGCTGGCGACCGCGCGTGGCGTCTGCCGCTGGGCGACGAATTCCAGGAGCAGCTGGAGTCTAACTTTGCGGATATGGCGAACATCGGTGGCCGTCCGGGTGGTGCTATCACCGCGGGTTGCTTCCTGTCGCGCTTTACCCGCAAGTACAACTGGGCGCACCTGGATATCGCGGGCACCGCATGGCGCTCCGGTAAGGCTAAAGGCGCAACCGGTCGTCCGGTCGCGCTGCTGTCGCAGTTCCTGCTCAATCGTGCGGGTTTTAACGGCGACGAGTAATGTAAAATGCCGGGTAGCGGCTTTGCCTTACCCGGCCTACAACGTCACTCAACCGTAGGCCGGGTAAGCGTAGCGCCACCCGGCTTTACATTTAAATCCACGACAAGAAACCCCATATATGAAGAATGCAACGTTCTACCTTCTGGACAACGACACCCATCAGGATGGCCTCAGCGCCGTGGAACAGCTGGTGTGTGAGATTGCCGCAGAACGTTGGCGCGCAGGCAAACGCGTTCTCATTGCCTGTGAAGATGAGCAGCAGGCGATCCGCCTTGATGAAGCGCTATGGGCGCGCCCGCCGGAGAGTTTTGTTCCGCATAACCTGTCGGGAGAGGGGCCGCGCGGCGGCGCACCGGTTGAAATCGCCTGGCCGCAAAAGCGCAACAGCAGCCCGCGCGATATTCTGATTAGCCTGCGCATCGACTTTGCAGATTTTGCCACCGCTTTCACAGAAGTGGTAGACTTTGTCCCCTACGAAGAAACCTTGAAACAACTGGCACGCGAGCGCTACAAAGCGTACCGCCTGGCTGGTTTTAACCTGAATACGGCAACCTGGAAATAATGGAAAAGACATATAACCCACGCGATATCGAACAGCCGCTTTACGAGCACTGGGAACAGCAGGGCTATTTCAAGCCTAACGGCGATGAAAGCAAAGAGTCCTTCTGCATCATGATCCCGCCGCCGAACGTCACCGGCAGTTTGCATATGGGTCATGCCTTCCAGCAGACCATCATGGACACCATGATCCGCTACCAGCGTATGCAGGGTAAAAACACCCTATGGCAGGCGGGGACTGACCACGCGGGTATCGCGACCCAGATGGTGGTTGAGCGTAAAATTGCCGCTGAAGAGGGGAAAACCCGCCACGACTACGGTCGCGATGCCTTCATCGACAAAATCTGGCAGTGGAAAGCGGAATCGGGCGGCACCATTACCCGTCAGATGCGCCGCCTCGGCAACTCCGTGGACTGGGAGCGCGAGCGCTTCACCATGGATGAAGGTCTTTCCAACGCCGTGAAAGAAGTCTTTGTTCGCCTGTACAAAGAAGATCTGATTTACCGTGGCAAGCGCCTGGTCAACTGGGATCCAAAACTGCGTACCGCGATTTCCGACCTCGAAGTGGAAAACCGCGAGTCTAAAGGCTCCATGTGGCACATCCGCTATCCGCTGGCCGATGGTGCAAAAACCGCTGACGGTAAAGATTATCTGGTCGTTGCGACCACCCGTCCGGAAACCCTGCTGGGCGATACCGGCGTGGCCGTTAACCCGGAAGATCCGCGCTACAAAGATCTGATCGGTAAATTCGTGGTGCTGCCGCTGGTTAACCGCCGCATTCCAATTGTGGGCGACGAACACGCCGATATGGAAAAAGGCACCGGCTGCGTGAAAATCACCCCGGCGCACGACTTTAACGACTACGAAGTGGGTCGTCGTCACGCCCTGCCGATGATCAACATTCTGACCTTTGACGGTGATATCCGTGAAAGCGCAGAAGTGTATGACACCAAAGGCAACGAATCTGACGTTTACTCAAGCGACATCCCGGCTGAGTTCCAGAAGCTGGAACGTTTTGCCGCGCGTAAAGCGATTGTGGCGGCAGTAGACGCGCTCGGCCTGCTGGAAGAAATTAAACCTCACGACCTGACCGTGCCGTACGGCGACCGTGGCGGCGTGGTTATCGAGCCAATGCTGACCGACCAGTGGTACGTGCGTGCTGACGTGCTGGCGAAACCGGCTGTTGAAGCGGTTGAAAACGGCAGCATCCAGTTCGTGCCGAAGCAGTACGAAAACATGTACTTCTCCTGGATGCGCGATATTCAGGACTGGTGTATCTCCCGTCAGCTGTGGTGGGGTCACCGTATCCCGGCATGGTACGACAACGAAGGCAACGTCTACGTTGGCCGCACCGAAGACGAAGTGCGTCAGGAAAACAACCTGAGCGCCGACGTTGCGCTGCGTCAGGACGAAGACGTGCTGGACACGTGGTTCTCCTCCGCGCTGTGGACCTTCTCCACCCTCGGCTGGCCGGAAAACACCGACGCGCTGCGTCAGTTCCACCCAACCAGCGTGATGGTTTCCGGCTTCGACATTATCTTCTTCTGGATCGCCCGCATGATCATGATGACCATGCACTTCATCAAAGATGAAGACGGCAAGCCGCAGGTTCCGTTCCATACCGTCTACATGACCGGTCTGATCCGTGACGACGAAGGCCAGAAGATGTCCAAATCCAAGGGCAACGTTATCGACCCGCTGGATATGGTCGACGGGATCTCTCTGGAAGACCTGCTGGAAAAACGTACCGGCAACATGATGCAGCCGCAGCTGGCAGAGAAAATCCGCAAGCGCACCGAGAAGCAGTTCCCGAACGGGATTGAGTCTCACGGCACCGACGCCCTGCGCTTCACCCTGGCGGCGCTGGCCTCTACCGGCCGCGACATCAACTGGGATATGAAGCGTCTGGAAGGTTACCGTAACTTCTGTAACAAGCTGTGGAACGCCAGCCGCTTCGTGCTGATGAACACCGAAGATCAGGATTGCGGCTTTAACGGCGGCGAGATGGAACTGTCCCTGGCAGACCGCTGGATCCTGGCTGAATTTAACCAGACCGTAAAAGCGTTCCGCGAAGCGCTGGACAGCTACCGCTTCGATATCGCGGCAGGCATTCTGTACGAATTCACCTGGAACCAGTTCTGCGACTGGTATCTGGAGCTGGCGAAGCCGGTGATGAACGGCGGAACGGATGCGCAGCTGCGCGGTACGCGTAATACGCTGATCACTGTTCTGGAAGGTCTGCTGCGTCTGGCGCATCCGGTCATTCCATTCATCACTGAAACCATCTGGCAGCGCGTGAAGGTCATTGCGGGTATCAATGCCGACACCATCATGCTCCAGCCGTTCCCGGAATTCGATGCCGCGAAAGTGGACGAAGCCGCGTCGGCGGATACCGAATGGCTGAAGCAGGCGATCGTTGCGGTGCGTAACATCCGTGCTGAGATGAACATTGCCCCGGGCAAACCGCTGGAACTGCTGCTCCGTGGTTGCAGCGATGCGGCGGTTCGTCGCGTGACCGAGAACAACACCTTCCTGAAAACGATGGCACGTCTGGAAAGCATCACCGTGCTGCCAGCCGATGACAAAGGTCCGGTCTCCGTGACCAAAATCATCGACGGCGCCGAGCTGCTGATCCCAATGGCTGGCCTGATCGACAAAGATGCCGAGCTGGCGCGTCTGGCGAAAGAGGTGGCGAAGGTCGACGTTGAGATTGGCAAAATCGAAAGCAAGCTGGCGAACGAAGGTTTCGTGGCGCGCGCACCGGAAGCGGTTATCGCCAAAGAGCGTGAGCGTCTGGTTGCCTTCGCCGATGCGAAGACCAAGCTGATTGAGCAGCAGGCGGTTATCGCTGCGCTGTAAGACAGTCTGACGTGTAAAAGGCCGGGCGATCCCCGGCCTTTTTTATTACATGAACGGAAGCGCTGGCATCGCTCCGCGAGACATGACGGTTAAAAACCCGCTGTCGTTAGGTTCATCCGAATCGCGCAGCTCAAGCTCATCCAGCGACCCTATCACATGCGTATTTGCAGCCAGGTAGCGCAGCAGGCGCATCTTCGCCCACGGATAGGCCAGACCGCACGTAAACGCTATCGTCAGAGCCAGCACAACAATCTGATTCAGCATCCCGATAAAGGTCACCGTTGAGCGGAAGGTAAGCGATTCCCCAAGTTTTAATCCATTGATAAAGAGATTACGCAGAGACGCGATGGCAAAAGAGACAGTGATAATGACGCCAGCGAAATAAAGCAGATAGCTGGTGAAAATTTGTGCCTGATATTTCATTATTAGCACCTCACGCTGCTCGGCATTCACCTCTCCCATTGTTGAAAGCAGGTTAACATCCAGAATCATCGAGCCGATTGTTTTCGTTATCAGGAAACAAAAAGGCACAAGGATGAGAATGGCAAGAATAGCGACCGAGATGCAGCGTTTAAGAGAAACATTTATATGAAATTGATGAATACCAAAACGCGCACTATTACCTGACAGCTTCATCCACTGATGACAGAGAATGCCGTTCGCTATACTGAGAAGAATAAAACTCACCAATATAATCGTTGCTAATCCCAGAATAAAACCGGTGATATCTGAAGGGTATCCCAACACCATTTTTACCAACACAATAACGATCAGACTCGCAAAGATCAGAATGAGTGGCAGTATCAACATCGTCCAGTAGGCCGTGCCTGCTGAGCAGTGAAAACCGAATCGTACATTGTGTAGACTTGTCATCATAGCCTGGTAACGCCAGCTTTTAATCGCCATCAAGGGCATTAAGATGGTGAATGCAATCACGAGAAGCCCGGTAAGCGCTGGGTTGATTTGGTGACATATGATCACTCCTGTCACAATGATGACCAGTATCAACAACCAGCTCACAAAGAAAGCACCGCCTGAAGCATGATAATTAAAGCGAGCGCAGTTAAGCTCCATATTGCTATAAATATAGCGACGGCATTTCACCATCGCCCAGGGTAAGTAAATACCGAGGGTGATAAATACTAATAAAACATTAACAAGACAAATAATAAAATACTTACTGGCTTTTCCATGAAAGGAAAAGCTTGTCTGCGGCATACTCTGTGCCGACTCGCTACTTTTCATAAACCCCAAATTCCTTTTAAAGTGACGGATGCTGATTTTATTTCCAGAGGGAACATAACAGTATGTCTGTCATTTATAGCGACAGCAATAATGCACATATCCGAAAATGGGTCTTGCACGTCGTTTATGACAGTGGTATTAAATAAAATCATGCGTCGTTTATTTTCTTGAGTCTCAACATGAATTTTTCTCCTGCACACTCCCCTTTCCTGCGCCCTCTGACAGAAAAAGACAACCCGGCTATCGCCGCCGTGATCCGCACCGTTTCCGCCGAATACGGGCTGACGGCAGATAAAGGCTATACCGTTGCCGATCCGAATCTGGACGAGCTGTATCAGGTTTACAGCCAGCCTGACCATGCCTACTGGGTTATCGAGCAGGATGGCAAGGTGGTGGGCGGAGGCGGTATTGCGCCGCTCAGCTGTAGCGAGTCGGATATCTGCGAACTGCAAAAAATGTATTTCCTCCCTTCGGTTCGCGGGCAGGGCCTGGCGAAGAAACTGGCGCTGCTCGCTTTCGAACACGCGCGCGCGCAGGGTTTTAAACGCTGTTATCTCGAAACCACCGCCTTCCTCAAAGAGGCCATCGCGCTGTATGAACATCTGGGCTTTGAGCATATCGATGCGCCGCTGGGCTGCACCGGCCACGTCGATTGCGAAGTCAGGATGCTGAAAATTCTGTAAATTCCCTTTCCGCCCTCTTCTGTTAAGCGGCTGTAAACTGGATGCTCTACACTCTCAGTTCACACCACAACGGGGGAAACACGATGTCGAAGATAAAAAGCTACGCCGCACCGCAGGCGGGTGCAGAGCTTGAACTGTACGAATACGATGCGGGCGAACTAAAAGCAGAAGACGTCGAAGTACAGGTCGATTACTGCGGGATCTGCCACTCAGATCTCTCCATGATCGACAACGAATGGGGCTTCTCACAATATCCACTGGTTGCCGGACACGAAGTGATCGGCCGCGTTTCCGCGCTCGGCACAGCCGCTCAGGACAAAGGGCTGAAGATTGGTCAGCGCGTGGGCATTGGCTGGACGGCTCGAAGCTGCGGGCACTGCGATGCCTGTATCAGCGGCAATCAGATCAACTGCCTTGAAGGGTCTGTTCCGACCATCCTCAACAAAGGCGGTTTCGCCGATAAACTGCGTGCCGACTGGCAATGGGTTATTCCGCTGCCGGACAGCATTGATATTGAATCCGCGGGCCCCCTGCTCTGCGGCGGTATCACCGTCTTCAAACCGCTGCTGATGCACCACGTCACCGCCACCAGCCGCGTAGGCGTGATTGGGATTGGCGGTCTGGGCCACATCGCCATCAAGCTGCTGCACGCGATGGGTTGCGAAGTGACGGCGTTTAGCTCTAACCCGGCCAAAGAGAAAGAAGTGCTGGCGATGGGTGCGGATAAAGTGGTGAACAGCCGCGATCCGGAGGCATTAAAAGCGCTGGCGGGTCAGTTCGATCTGATCATCAACACCGTGAACGTCGATCTCGACTGGCAACCGTACTTTGAAGCACTGGCCTATGGCGGTAACTTCCATACCGTCGGCGCGGTCATGAAGCCGCTGCCGGTTCCGGCATTTACCCTGATCGGCGGGGATCGCAGCGTGTCCGGTTCTGCAACCGGTACGCCGTACGAGTTGCGCAAGCTGATGAAGTTTGCCGGACGCACAAAAGTGGCGCCGACCACCGAACTGTATCCGATGTCAAAAATCAACGAGGCTATCCAGCACGTTCGCGACGGCAAAGCCCGCTACCGCGTAGTGTTGAAAGCGGATTTCTGATGTGAGATAGCCGGATGTATGCGGCCTGATGCCCTCACCCCAACCCTCTCCCACCGGGAGAGGGCGCAAACACTAAAAACGGTAACGGTTGTTACCGTTTTGCATTTACCACGGCGGAAAACACCTCTGCCACCGCAACCGCTCCCGGATCCGTCACCCCGTCCAGATTCTCTTTATTTACATACGATGAACGTCCGGCCCCGGCCTTTTCCATTTTCGCGGTCGCCTCGGCCCCCTGCTGTGCAGCCTTCGCTGCCGCCTGAAGATCGCCCTTCTGCAACGCTTCCAGCGCCGGTTGCAGCGCGTCGATCAGCGTGCGATCGCCGAGATCTGCTCCGCCGTAATGTTTCATCTGCGCCAGCCCGCTCAGTAAGGCAGCGGGCAGCGGCTGGCCGTCATGCAGCTTCTGGCCGGCGGCGGTCAAGAAGATAGACATCAGCACGCCGCTTGAACCGCCCATCACCGTTGCCAGCCGTTCGCCCACCAGCATCAGCAGCGTCGACAGATCGTTAAGCGGGAGCTTATCGGATTCCAGAAGCTGCGCAATGTCCCGCGCCCCTTGCGCAAAGGTTGAACCGGTATCGCCGTCCCCCACTTTGGCATCCAGCGCGTTCAGCCGATTTTCCAGCTGGATAAGCCTGTCCGTTACGGCTGCCACATATCCGGCCACCTGCGCATTGGCTGAAGGGGTATACTCCACCCGATCGTGGATCGCGCTCGTCGGCTGGGTTTTCAGCGGCGCAAACCGCACGGGCTTCTGCCAGCCGAGCGTCTGCACATTTTCGTTAATCGCCTTTTCGAACAGGTCGTTAAGCTTCAGCAGCGACAGGGAAAACCCTTTCATATCCAGCGAGCTTACCAGCGGCGCCGGACCAATCAGGTAGGCTATCTGCTCTTTGAGCGCCGAATGCGCCAGCTCTTTGGTCAGCAGCGCCATCTCCAGCGCCGACACGCCCCCGAGGTTGTTAATCAGCACGGCGAAACGCCCCTCGCCCGCCTGCGCTTTCAGGGTATCAACCAGCTTATCGACGATAGCCTTGCTGTTTTGCGTATCCACCACCGATGCGCCAGGCTCGCCGTGAATGCCCAGCCCAAGCTCAACGTGGCCTTCTTTGATGCGCCCCTCCGCCTCGTCGCTGCCCGGCAGGTTGCAGGTCTGCATGGCAACGCCTAGGCTCCAGAGGTTATCGCAGGCCTGCTTCGCAATATCCCGCACTTCGCCAAGCGACTTACCCTGCTCGGCGGCGTAACCCGCAATTTTATGCACCAGCGCCGTACCCGCGATACCGCGCGGCTGCTTGTTGTCCGGCAGGGCAATATCGTCCGCCACAATCACCATCTCGACTTTCAGGCCATAGCGTTTGGCCTTCTCCGCCGCCAGGCCGAAGTTAAGGCGATCCCCGGTGTAGTTTTTGACGATCAGCAGGCAGCCGCGATCGCCCGTCACCGCCACAATGGCGTTCAACACGGCATCTACGCTCGGAGAGGCAAACAGATCGCCACAGACCGCCGCCGTCAGCATCCCTTTACCCACAAACCCCGCGTGAGCCGGTTCGTGACCCGAGCCGCCGCCCGAAATTACCGCCACGCGGCTCTTGTCCCAGTCGCTGCGCGCCACCACGCGGATCGCCGGGTCGATATCAAGTTTGACGAGATTGCCGTGCGGAGCGGAGATCAGAATACCTTCAATGGCGTCGTTGACCAGCTGTTTGCGGTCGTTAAAAAAGAATCTGGACATAGCTTCCCAAAATTTTGTGAACCGTATGCAAAAGCATAGTCCGCGCTGGATAATGCGCCGCAAAGTCAGGATTTTACTCACTCATCTTGCCGTCAGGTTGCCTATACTCCACGCAGGACAAAAAGAGGACGTTGATCATGAGTACACCACTGTTAATTGCCCGCACGCTGGATAAAGAGCTGTTTTTGCTTCCGGCGATGGCAAACCGCCACGGCCTGATTACGGGCGCCACGGGGACGGGGAAAACCGTCACCCTGCAAAAGCTGGCAGAGTCCCTGTCGGCGATTGGCGTTCCGGTCTTTATGGCCGATGTGAAAGGCGACTTAACCGGGGTGGCTCAGGAAGGCACGGCCTCTGAGAAACTGCTTGAGCGGCTGAAAAATATCGGCGTGAACGACTGGGAACCGCAGGCCAGCCCGGTGGTGGTATGGGATATCTTCGGTGAGAAAGGCCATCCGGTGCGCGCAACCGTGTCCGACCTCGGCCCGCTTCTGCTCGCCCGGCTGCTCAACCTGAACGACGTGCAGTCCGGCGTGCTGAACATTATTTTCCGCATCGCCGACGACCAGGGTCTGCTGCTGCTTGATTTCAAAGATCTGCGCGCCATTACCCAGTACATCGGTGACAACGCCAAATCCTTCCAGAACCAGTACGGCAATATCAGCAGCGCCTCGGTAGGCGCTATCCAGCGCGGACTGCTGACGCTGGAGCAGCAGGGAGCCGAGCACTTCTTCGGTGAACCGATGCTGGATATTAAAGACTGGATGCGCGCCGACAGCAGCGGCAAGGGCGTGATCAACATCCTCAGCTCAGAAAAGCTCTACCAGATGCCCAAACTCTACGCGGCGAGCCTGCTGTGGATGCTCTCCGAGCTTTACGAGCAGCTGCCCGAAGCGGGCGATCTGGAAAAACCGAAGCTGGTCTTCTTCTTCGACGAAGCCCACCTGCTGTTTAACGACGCGCCGCAGGTGCTGCTGGATAAAATCGAGCAGGTCATTCGCCTGATCCGCTCTAAAGGCGTCGGCGTGTGGTTCGTGTCGCAAAACCCGTCCGACATCCCGGATAACGTGCTGGGGCAGTTGGGTAACCGTGTGCAGCACGCCCTGCGCGCCTTTACGCCGAAAGATCAGAAGGCGGTCAAAGCCGCCGCCCAGACCATGCGCGCGAATCCGGCATTTGATACCGAAGCCGCAATCCAGGCGCTGGGCACCGGCGAAGCGCTGATCTCCTTCCTGGATGCGAAAGGCAGCCCGTCGATAGTCGAGCGGGCGATGGTGATTGCACCTTTCTCACGCATGGGGCCGGTGACCGACGACGAGCGCAACAGCCTGATCAACCATTCGCCGGTTTACGGGAAGTACGAAGACGAAGTGGATCGCGAATCGGCGTTCGAGATGCTACAAAAAGGGGTGCAGGCCACCACGGAATCACAGGGCGCGCCTGCCGCAAAAGGGCAAACTGCCGTTGAGGACGACGGGATCCTCGGAGGACTAAAAGATATCCTGTTTGGCACGACCGGGCCGCGCGGCGGCAAGCGGGATGGCGTGGTGCAGACCATGGCGAAAAGCGCGGCGCGGCAGGTGACGAATCAGATTGTGCGCGGGATGCTGGGCAGCCTGTTAGGTGGCCGTCGCCGGTAGACGCGGAACCCACGGGCGTCCCAGCGCCGAGCCTTGAACGCCGTGCTCATGCAGATAGCGGTCGATTTCAACCATCCCCGTCCAGCGGTTCTCACACCAGAGCGGTGCCAGAAGCGTCGGGCGGCGGGCGCTGGCCGAGATGCGGTGGTAGACGATCTCCGGCGGCGTATGGCGGATCATCTCCCCGGCGGTCACGGTGTATTCATCAAGCTCAATGCCGCTCAGGCGGCCAGCTTCCCAGGCTTTCGCCATGATGCTGCCCGTGACGATATGCAGCGGGTGGAGCTTGATACCGTCGACGCCGGTCTCCACCACCTTCTCCAGCGTTTCAAGCGCGTGCTGCTGGCCTTCGCCAGGCAGGCCAACAATTAGATGGGAGCACACCTTCAGTCCGCGCTCGCGGGCAAGACGGGTGGTGTTTTGATAGCAGGCAAAGTCGTGGCCGCGATTGATGCGGTGCAGCGTTTTATCGTGCGCGGACTGTAAACCCAGCTCCAGCCAGATCTCATACCCCTGCTCTTTGTACTCGCTGAGCAGATCCAGCACCGCCTCCGGCACGCAGTCCGGGCGCGTGCCGACGCATAAACCGACGATACTGGCCTGGCTGACCGCCTGCTGATACATGGATCGCAGCACCTGCACTTCTGCCCAGGTGCTGGTGTAGGCCTGAAAATAGGCCAGATACTGTTTCGCCCGGTTGACCTGCTTCGCCTGATGGGCGAGCTGTTCCGCGATGGAGCTGTGCTGCTGCGCTTCGTCAGCAAACGACGCGACGTTACAGAATGTGCAGCCGCCACGCCCGATGGTGCCGTCGCGATTCGGGCAGCTAAAACCGCCGTGCAGCGTCAGCTTATGAACCTTTTGCCCGTAACGTTGCAAAAGATCCCCACCAAACATATTGACTAATTTCTGTAACTGCATAATCTGATAGACCGTCCCGAACAAAGGGGACAAGCCTGCCACTTTTAGCCTCTGTCGGCGATGACCTGGATCAATCGCCCTGGACGGCCTTTATCTATTTGAATAACTACTCAAGATTACTGCAATTTCATTCATGCCAGCCGTAATTACTTTTCCTTATGTTCTGATGGTTTTTTTCATTTGTAGCGTCATCACTGAAAAACAGTGACTTTATGCGGGTTTGATGAGCATGCCAGATAATTATTCTGCTTAAAAACCGCTATTCAGCACGCTACATTGATAATACCGCTTTCATATAGTGAGTCAGATCACACTCCATATTGCTTCTCCGGCAGGTTTAGTGATTGTCAAAATAGTTAAATGCTCAATAAAAACAAATGCATAACAGCTCTTTAGCACATTTTTGTATAAATAAGATTGCCATTTGACCTGTAAACCAATTCCCGATAAGTTGGAAATCCGCTGGAAGCTTTCTGGATGGGCGGCCTGCCCATCATATTTATGCAGTAATTGAGATTCCCTCTGAAGCAAGTCCTCAAACTTGTTTACCTGCGCGAAAGGATGAAAAAGAGGGCGAATGCGAGGTCCGCGTATGATACGCAAACCCCGTCGCCATGCTCTTTCTGCGCCTGTGCGCCACGGTTACGTTCAGAGAGAAGCCCGACGAGCCTGGGGAGGTTCACTGATATGTTGTACGATAAATCCCTTGAGAAGGATAACTGTGGTTTCGGCCTGATCGCCCACATAGAAGGCGAACCTAGCCACAAGGTAGTGCGTACTGCTATTCACGCACTGGCCCGAATGCAGCACCGTGGCGCCATCCTTGCCGATGGTAAAACCGGCGACGGTTGTGGCCTGCTGCTGCAAAAACCGGATCGTTTCTTCCGCATCGTGGCGGAAGAGCGCGGCTGGCGTTTAGCTAAAAACTACGCTGTAGGCATGCTGTTCCTGAATCAGGATCCTGAAAAAGCCGCCGCCGCACGCCGCATCGTTGAAGAAGAACTTCAACGTGAAACCCTGTCGATTGTCGGCTGGCGCGATGTGCCAACCAACGAAGGGGTGCTCGGTGAAATCGCCCTCTCCTCGCTGCCTCGCATCGAACAAATCTTTGTTAACGCGCCTGCGGGCTGGCGTCCACGTGATATGGAACGCCGCCTGTTCATTGCCCGCCGCCGCATTGAAAAACGCCTTCAGGACGATAAAGAGTTCTACGTTTGTAGCCTCTCGAACCTGGTCAACATCTATAAAGGTCTGTGTATGCCGGCAGATCTGCCGCGCTTTTACCTGGACCTGGCGGACCTGCGTCTGGAATCGGCTATTTGCCTGTTCCACCAGCGCTTCTCCACTAACACCGTTCCACGCTGGCCGCTGGCTCAGCCGTTCCGCTATCTGGCGCACAACGGCGAGATCAACACCATTACCGGTAACCGCCAGTGGGCGCGTGCGCGTACCTATAAGTTCCAGACGCCGCTGATCCCTGACCTGCACGATGCCGCGCCGTTCGTTAACGAAACCGGCTCTGACTCAAGCTCAATGGATAACATGCTTGAGCTGCTGCTGGCCGGTGGTATGGATATCGTGCGTGCCATGCGTCTGCTTGTTCCGCCAGCCTGGCAGAACAACCCGGATATGGATCCGGATCTGCGCGCCTTCTTCGACTTCAACTCTATGCACATGGAGCCGTGGGACGGCCCGGCGGGCATCGTCATGTCCGACGGCCGATTCGCGGCCTGTAACCTGGACCGTAACGGCCTGCGTCCGGCGCGCTACGTCATTACCAAAGACAAGCTCATTACCTGCGCTTCCGAAGTCGGGATCTGGGATTACCAGCCTGATGAAGTGGTCGAAAAAGGCCGCGTAGGCCCGGGTGAGCTGATGGTTATCGACACCCGCGTAGGCCGCATCCTGCACTCCGCAGAGACCGACTACGACCTCAAAATCCGCCACCCGTATAAAGAGTGGATGGAGAAAAACGTGCGTCGCCTCGTGCCGTTCGAAGATCTGCCGGATGAAGAAGTGGGCAGCCGCGAAATGGACGACGACACGCTCGCCAGTTTCCAGAAGCAGTTTAACTACAGCGCTGAAGAGCTGGATTCGGTGATCCGCGTACTGGGCGAAAACGGCCAGGAAGCGGTCGGCTCAATGGGTGACGATACCCCGTTTGCCGTGCTCTCCAGCCAGCCGCGCATCATTTACGACTACTTCCGCCAGCAGTTTGCGCAGGTGACCAACCCGCCAATCGATCCGCTGCGTGAAGCGCACGTCATGTCGCTGGCGACCAGCATCGGCCGCGAGATGAACGTCTTCTGCGAAGCCGAAGGCCAGGCGCACCGTCTGACCTTTAAATCGCCGATCCTGCTGTATTCTGATTTCAAGCAGCTCACCACCCTGCAAGAGGAGCACTACCGCGCCGACACGCTCGACATTACGTTCGACGCGACCGAAGCGACCCTCGAAGAAACGGTGAACGCGCTGTGTGACAAAGCCGAGCAGATGGTGCGTAACGGCACCGTGCTGCTGGTGCTGTCCGACCGTAATATCGCGAAAAACCGTCTGCCGGTGCCTGCGCCGATGGCGGTAGGTGCGATCCAGACGCGTCTGGTCGATAAGAGCCTGCGCTGCGACGCCAACATCATTGTTGAAACCGCCAGCGCCCGCGATCCGCACCACTTTGCCGTGCTGTTAGGCTTTGGCGCGACGGCGATCTACCCGTACCTGGCCTACGAAACGCTGGCCCGTCTGGTTGATACCCGCGCGATCGAAAAAGCGTACCGGACCGTGATGCTGAACTACCGTAACGGCATCAACAAAGGCCTGTACAAGATCATGTCCAAAATGGGCATCTCGACCATCGCCTCTTACCGCTGCTCGAAGCTGTTTGAAGCGGTCGGCCTGCACGACGAGGTGGCAGAACTCTGCTTCCAGGGCGTGATCAGCCGTATCGGCGGCGCCGGTTTTGCTGACTTCCAGCAGGATCTGATGAACCTGTCGAAGCGCGCCTGGCTGGCACGTAAGCCGCTGGATCAGGGCGGTCTGCTGAAGTATGTCCACGGCGGCGAATACCACGCCTATAACCCGGACGTGGTGCGCACCCTGCAACAGGCGGTCCAGAGCGGCGAATACAGCGACTATCAGCAGTATGCCGAGCTGGTGAACAACCGTCCGGCGGCGACGCTGCGCGACCTTATCGCCCTGAACCCGGGTGATGACGCGGTCAGCATCGACGACGTTGAACCGGCATCTGAACTGTTCAAACGCTTCGACACCGCCGCGATGTCTATCGGCGCGCTCAGCCCGGAAGCCCACGAGGCGCTGGCGGAAGCGATGAACAGCATCGGCGGTAATTCAAACTCCGGCGAAGGCGGTGAAGATCCAGCGCGTTACGGCACCAACAAAGTGTCCCGTATCAAGCAGGTGGCCTCCGGACGCTTTGGCGTTACGCCAGCGTACCTGGTCAACGCCGACGTGATTCAGATTAAAGTCGCTCAGGGTGCAAAACCGGGCGAAGGCGGTCAGCTGCCGGGTGATAAAGTTACGCCGTACATCGCCAAACTGCGCTACTCGGTGCCGGGCGTGACGCTGATCTCCCCGCCACCGCACCACGATATCTACTCTATCGAGGATTTAGCGCAGCTGATTTTCGACCTGAAACAGGTCAACCCGAAAGCGATGATCTCCGTGAAGCTGGTTTCAGAACCGGGCGTGGGCACTATCGCCACCGGTGTGGCAAAAGCCTATGCGGATCTCATCACCATCGCCGGTTACGACGGCGGTACCGGCGCAAGCCCGCTCTCCTCCGTGAAATACGCGGGCTGTCCGTGGGAGCTGGGTCTGGTGGAAACCCAGCAGGCGCTGGTGGCGAACGGTCTGCGTCATAAGATCCGTTTGCAGGTGGATGGCGGTCTGAAAACCGGTCTCGACATCATCAAAGCGGCGATCCTGGGTGCGGAAAGCTTCGGCTTCGGCACGGGCCCGATGGTCGCGCTCGGCTGTAAATACCTGCGAATTTGTCACCTGAACAACTGCGCAACCGGCGTTGCGACTCAGGACGAGAAGCTGCGTAAGAACCACTACCACGGCCTGCCGTTCAAAGTGACCAACTACTTTGACTTCATCGCTCGCGAAACCCGCGAGCTGATGGCGCAGCTGGGCGTGAAGCGTCTGGTCGATCTGATTGGCCGTACCGACCTGCTGAAAGAGCTGGACGGTTTCACTGCCAAGCAGCAGAAGCTGGCGCTCGGCAAGCTGCTGGAAACCGCGCAGCCGCATCCTGGCAAAGCGGTTTACTGCACCGAGACTAACCCGCCGTTCGACAACGGCGTGCTGAACGCGCAGCTGTTGCAGCAGGCGAAACCGTATGTTGACGAGAAGCAGAGCAAGACGTTCTGGTTTGATATTCGCAACACCGACCGTTCCGTGGGGGCGTCCCTCTCCGGCTACATCGCGCAGATGCACGGTGACCAGGGGCTGGCAGCCGACCCGATTACCGCGCACTTTAGCGGTACCGCAGGCCAGAGCTTCGGCGTGTGGAACGCGGGCGGCGTTGAGCTGTACCTGACCGGCGATGCCAACGACTACGTGGGTAAAGGCATGGCGGGCGGTCTGCTGGCGGTGCGTCCTCCGGTCGGTTCGGCCTTCCGCAGCCACGAAGCGAGCATTATCGGTAACACCTGTCTGTACGGCGCGACCGGCGGTCGTCTGTTTGCAGCGGGCCGTGCGGGTGAACGTTTTGCGGTGCGTAACTCCGGTGCCATCACCGTCGTTGAAGGCATTGGCGATAACGGCTGTGAATACATGACGGGCGGGATTGTGTGCGTCATGGGTAAAACCGGCGTGAACTTTGGCGCAGGCATGACGGGCGGTTTTGCATACGTCCTGGATGAAGACGGCGAGTTCCGCAAACGCGTGAACCCGGAACTGGTGGAAGTGCTGGACGTTGAAACGCTGGCTATCCACGAAGAACACCTGCGCGGTTTGATTACCGAACACGTGCAGCACACCGGTTCTTCGCGCGGCGAGGAGATCCTGGCCAACTGGCCGGCGTTCTCGGCGAAATTCGCGCTGGTTAAACCGAAGTCCAGCGATGTTAAAGCACTGTTGGGTCACCGTAGTCGTAGCGCAGCAGAGCTGCGTGTGCAGGCGCAGTAAGGAATTCAGATGAGCCAGAACGTATACCAGTTTATCGACTTGCAGCGCGTTGATCCGCCAAAGAAACCGCTGAAGATCCGTAAAATTGAATTTGTTGAAATTTACGAGCCGTTTTCAGAAGGCCAGGCCAAAGCGCAGGCAGACCGCTGCCTGTCCTGCGGTAACCCTTACTGCGAATGGAAATGCCCGGTGCATAACTACATCCCGAACTGGCTGAAGCTGGCTAACGAAGGGCGTATTTTTGAAGCCGCCGAGCTGTCTCACCAGACCAATACCCTGCCGGAAGTGTGCGGCCGCGTGTGTCCTCAGGACCGCCTGTGCGAAGGCTCCTGTACGCTGAACGACGAGTTTGGCGCGGTGACCATCGGTAATATCGAACGCTATATCAACGATAAAGCGTTTGAGATGGGCTGGCGTCCGGATATGACCGGCGTGCGTCAGACCGACAAGCGCGTGGCGATTATTGGTGCGGGCCCGGCGGGCCTGGCCTGTGCGGACGTGCTGACCCGTAACGGCGTGAAGGCGGTGGTCTTTGACCGTCATCCGGAGATCGGCGGTCTGCTGACCTTCGGTATCCCGGCCTTCAAGCTGGAAAAAGAGGTCATGACCCGCCGCCGTGAAATCTTCACCGGCATGGGCATTGAGTTCAAACTGAACGTAGAAGTGGGCCGCGACGTGCAGCTCGACGATCTGCTGAAGGATTACGACGCCGTGTTCCTGGGCGTGGGCACCTATCAGTCCATGCGCGGGGGTCTGGAGAACGAAGACGCCTCAGGCGTGTTTGACGCGCTGCCGTTCCTGATTGCCAACACCAAACAGATCATGGGCTACGGTGAAACCACCGAAGAGCCTTTCGTCAGCATGGAAGGCAAACGCGTGGTGGTGCTGGGCGGCGGTGATACCGCGATGGACTGCGTGCGTACCTCAATTCGTCAGAATGCGGCGCACGTAATCTGTGCCTATCGACGCGATGAAGAGAACATGCCGGGTTCTAAGCGCGAAGTGAAAAATGCGCGTGAAGAGGGCGTGGAGTTCCAGTTCAACATCCAGCCTCTGGGTATTGAAGTGAATGCCAACGGCAAGGTCAGCGGCGTGAAGATGGCGCGTACTGAGATGGGTGCGCCGGATGCGAAAGGCCGTCGTCGTGCGGAGATCGTGGCAGGCTCTGAACACGTGATCCCGGCAGACGCCGTGGTGATGGCGTTCGGTTTCCGCCCTCACAGCATGGAGTGGCTGGCAAAGCATAGCGTCGAGCTGGATTCACAGGGTCGTATTATTGCGCCTGAAGGCAGCGATAACGCGTTCCAGACCAGCAACCCGAAAATCTTCGCCGGTGGCGATATCGTTCGCGGCTCTGACCTGGTGGTCACGGCGATTGCCGAAGGTCGTAAAGCGGCTGACGGGATCATGAACTACCTGGAAGTGTAACCCCCGCAACGGGTCAGCCTCTGGCCCGTTGCGTTTGCGCTATCACAGATACACGATGCTGATCACCGCGCTACCATCCAGCTTTATCTCCTGACGACTCCCCAGCTTATTCGCCACGGATGTACTGATCTGCAAGGGGATATTTGCGCTCATCACCGCCTGCGGCGTGGTCGTGCCCTTTTGCACGAAGGTGTAGTAATAATCCTGATTCGTCGGAAGCGGCAGCAGCATCGACTTCACCCACGGCCCATTTTTACTGGCCGCACCCGCCATTTCCACGTTTACTGGCGTGCCGGCATCAACGGCGCTTATTCCCGCCGCGTTAATCTGCACGGCATAGCTGCCAATCGGTTTACCTTCGCTCGTCAGGCCCAGGCCAAAAAGACGCGTGAGATCGCTGACATAACCACCGCCGTTGATCTGGAAACGCGCGCCCGTTTCGCCGCGATCGTCTTTTCCGACGATGACCGAATCTGCACGGGTATCTCGCGCCGTAATGGCAATGCCGGTTGAGGATTCACACTGAATAGTCAGAGTGATATCGCGCGTGCCAAGCTGAGTGAATGTCTCCACGGATAAGTTCGCCGCATGGCGTGTGCCGTAGTCCACCAATCCGTTGTTGCTCAGCGTAGGAATACAGGAAGCTGCGTCAGCCGTAAGATCGAAGTCGATGCTGGCCGTATCGTTCGCCAGCGCAGGAAGACTGAGCAGCATTACGGCAAGGCCAAATAAACGTGGTTTCATTGCGCCTCCACCCTCACCTGAAGATTGCCCCGATATTTCACCCTGTCGGTGATCGGCGCGCTTTTGATATTCGCATTGACCGCAAGCGTCACAGACATGGTTTTCCCGGTCAGCTCGTCACCGCTTACAAACGCGATACCGTCATTAAGATTGATATCGACCTGCGAAGCCTCTGCCGCCGTCAGCTCGCCGTGCGCGCTGGTTACCGGGGCCAGCAAGACATCCCTGTCATCCACGCGCGCCTTCATGGCGGTGAATTTCATTTCGCCCTTTTCACCTAAGGCAAAGTTACCGCCCTGCGGCAGTGACGATCCAAAAAAAAGCCTGATCCGCTGTGGTTTGTCGCACATGACGTTGAGCGTCAGCTGTTTTTCCGGAAGAGTAATTGGGTTGCCACCCGCGCTCTGCCTTTCCATCGCGCTAAGAGAGCCATAGGAGATCGTCTGCTGGCTGGTAATAAGCTGGCATTGCGCCTTCACGCCGCAGGAGAAGGCCAGCAGCAGAATCAGGGAGAGAGTGTGTTTCATTGACATATACCACTGGCATTCTCATAAAAACTATCAGTGGACGCTTCCTCTGATAAGGTAAATTTCAGCTTGCAGTTGCCCTCTTCGAGCTGAGCAATCAGCGGCTGCGCTTCCGGGATATCGTTTAAAAAGACGACGCCATCATCTACGGAGGTGGTGAGGTAGTTCCCCTCGCTATCGGTGATGGGTGCCCCCTTTGGCAGCGGTTTTCCGTTACCCATCGTGACAGCCAGCAGGACGCGTCGTTGCGTCAGGATATCGAACTGGACTTTGCCCACCGCACCTTTTGACTGTCTGAGCTGTCGTATCCCGTTACCGACATCCATGTTTTTTGGCAACGAATCGGTTCTCACCTCAATACGCGACGTTTTCCACGCGGTAACCGATGGGATCACGGCCTGTCCGCGGAAATCGGTCCAGACAGGGCCTTGCGGCGTGTCCAGACGAACGCCTGACACCGGTTTATCCAGCTGAGCGATAGCGAACGTTTCTTTGACAGATAAAGGCGAGAAGGTCACGCCGTCGCGATGGGCGGTGATTCCACCCTGCAAGGTGCCGGAATAACTTCTGCTGTTCTGGCCGTTGGTAGTGGCGTTAAGACTCAGTTGGCTATAATGCAGATTGCTGAAAATCCCCCCGGAGAAATTATTCTCTTTTTGCTGCTCATTTCGTTCGGTACTGAGCGTGTAGAAAGTATTCTCCGTAGCCCGGCCTGTTGTACTCGCACCATAGCGGTTGTCACCTTTATTCTGGCGAGCATAGAGGTTGACGGAGCGCTCACCAAAAGGCACAGACAGGGTGATATTAAACAAATCCTGATTAGTTGATCGATCGCCGCCACCGCTAAGCTGACGCTGCCAACTGGTAGAAACAGAAAATGATTCGAAGGTTTTTCCCCAGCCCAGCATTGCGAAACGCGAACGCTCACCGTCGTTAAACGGCTGGGTTTCATAAAAACTGGAGCTGAAAGAACCCAGCAGTGGACTCCCCCAGCTAATCCCCATGGAATATTCGTATTTGTTATGGCCAGCATCATTCGATGAAATCACCTGCGTGAAGTCACGATAATTAACAGATTTTTGGGTTACGGATGCGCTTACGCCAATATTCAGCGGCGCGGCGGTATTCAGGTTCAGCTGATATTTTTGTCCCTGAAGCGAATTACGGCGATCAAAGGATTGATTCGCCATCAGTGAAAGGCTGGTTTGCGGTAACAGTGCGGAATCAACCCCCACGGCTGCGGCCTGATAATCTTGAGCGGCAATAATGCCTGCATTGAGGTTATGCGAAAGACCAAGCCGCTTTCCTCCCGACAGACTTGCGACCCAGGGCTTTTCACTGTAGCTATCGCTGACGCGCCCTAGCGAAAACGTAAACCCGGCGGGTGAGCCCGGGTTTCTGTTGTACAGGGATGAGGGAACGCTATAGCTGTACTGGCTGCCATCAGTTTCCACAACGGTAACGTTGAGATCGCTGGTCATATTACGTAACGGGATATCCGCCAGCGTAAAATAACCAGCCGGTACCAGCGTGGAATAGACTAAAACGCCTTGTTGATGGATCTCGACACGCGCCTGAGGGGTATTGGCGATCCCTGAAACCTGCGCGCCATTCGTATCCATACTCAACGCATTCTCTGAAAGCAGCTCAATACCGTAGATGTTACCGCCTTCAAGCAGTCGGTTATTGAGGCTAACCTCACCCGCTTTCATCGTCGTTTTTACGTCGACAAAGGTGTGTTGCAGGTAGTTTTGCGAGTTTTCGCTGTTCAGCTTACCGGCACTGCGGCTGATTAACTGGCTGCTGCGAAAAAGCCAGTCGTTGATATTAAAGCCGCCGTTGAGCATCAGCTGTGAATAGTCTGAGCGGCCTCCGGTAAACTCATTGCGTGACGCAAGCAGTGAATAGTTAAGAAGCCCGGCAGCCCCACCGGTGCTGTAATCGTTTAACGCCAGGCTTTCCTGAACAAGCTGATCCTGTCGCAGGACGAGTTCAACTCGCTCCTGAACCGGAGCGAGTGTTATCACCGCATCGGGGTAAGCGGCGAGATAATCATAGCAACCGTCCTGATAATCAGACGGCAAACGAACGCCTGACTGCTCCATAAACGATCGGTCGAAACACAGCTGCCCATCGTTATCAAACGTGGCCACCACGCTTCCTGCATTCTGACCATTTATCCGGAGCGAAACAGACTGCTTTCCAGGGAGGAATTTGGCCTTCTGGGCAAAGTAGCGAGAGATATCAGGATCAACACCCAATGATTGAAGCGTTTCACGATCAAACTCGACCGGCGGGGCCTCCATTTCCTCAGCCTCAGCTACGTGCGCGGATCCCATGCTTATTGCACAAGCTAATAGCGTTTTCCTGAACATCCGTGTTTATTCCTGAATTCATTATTCCAGTGTGGTGGTGTAGCGATCCCCTTTGTAGCCATAACGACTCGCCGGATAAAATTCCACTTTTGTATCCGTTGAAGTCGGCAGTTTCACCATGAGATTTTTATGTGGCAAAATATAGGTTTGCGATAATTCTCCCGCTTTGCCAGAAGGCAAAGTCGTAAATGTGGCGGCCATGCGTACAACATAATTACTCGGGTTACTGATCTCTAACAGATTGCCTTTTTTACGCCAGATGAGATGTTTCCAGGGGGATAAATCCTCAGCGAGAGCAGCGGGATGGATAATGACGGGCATATCCTGCCGAATGGTCACTTTAACTTCAATTTTGCCTTTCTCTTTCGGGGGGATCCCCTCGAAAGTGACGCGTTTAAGTTCTTCATGCTTTAAGGGTTTATCGCTCTGAAGCATAAAACGCATTTTCTGAACCTGACCGCCTTCCACCCTTACTACAGGCTGGGAAACAATCAGATGAACTGATTTGTCGCTATCTGGCAAATCTACAATTTTGGTATAGAGCAATGCTGGGTAAGTATCGGTGTTGGTAACATTCATTGTCGCCTCACCTTTCTTGCCATCCACTAACAAAACCGAGGTTTCAGGCAGCATACCGTTGGCAAAGCATTGCGTTGAAAAGACAAATAACGGCAACAGAAATTTTGTTTTCATAAACTCATTTAGATAATAGGGTTAATAATAAAATCTCGAATGCCAGAGAATTGAAATAAAAAGTTAAAGACCCAATAACACGAAAAAGTGTCACTGGGTCTGAATTATAATTTTTTGATTAAATTACAGATAAACCAGACTAATCGTCGCGTTACCATCTAAGGTTACTTCGGTGCCAGCTCCCAGTTTATCTTTGGTCTGTACTGCTGCCGCAATATACAGAGGAACGGTCATCTCGGTGAAGTATTTAGGAACTTTGGTAGCTTTTTCAGCAACGCTGATGTAGCGGGTTTGATCAGGATAGAACAAACCACCTGAAGTAGAGGTCCAGCCTCCAGTCCCCTGGTCCAGATCTTTAAGGATAATTGCTGCTGGATTACCATCGACAAGCAGCTCAGCTGCGATAGCAGTAATAGTGTAGCTACCGATTGATTTGCCGTCGGTGGTTGTGCCCAAACCAAAAACAGCGCCGGTGGTCATCATGTTAGCGCCTAAACCAGCATAGTCTTCAATATAGGCATCAGCACCTACCGCCACCTTTGAGCTGGTACGGTTGTCTTGAGCAAGAATAGCGACAGAGGTCGCTGCATCACAGGTAATTGTCAGATTGATTTTTTTTCTTTCTAACTGAACCAGACCAGTAGAGTCGGTAGCCTTGTTCAGCATAGCGGTGCTCATTGAACCGAAATCGACTTTACCGCTATCACCCAGAGCTGGAGAACATGCTGCCGGGACAAATTTGCCCTCAACAGTCAGAGTGGTATCCGTAGCGGCGTGAACGCTTGCTGAAACAAACACTGCTGCACCTACAGCAAGAGCGGACAGCTTCTTATTAAAAGAAGTCATTTTTTCCCTTATTCGTGAAAGGCTTTCGATATATTCCTTGAGAGCCATGGTTTATAGACATTACATATAAATGAATGAGATATCATTCAAGCAAGAAATATTGCGGGAATATTTTTGCATTCTGACAATTTACATAGAAGTTAATTTTTCTAAATTAATTCGTGAATTTAGCTAAGCATATTAAATATTAATTCTTTAGCTCGCTAAGTATGGTATTTTTATTTTATCATTCTGCTTCGTAAATTCAGACTTACTATTCATAGAGCGCTGTAAATCATCAGATCATCCATATACAATTTTATCGAACCTCTTACAATGAATTAACGTCATCTATTTATCCCGTGAACATAAAAAAAAGCCACCTTCAAAAGGTGGCTTTTTTATCAGAAAAAATAAACGTGGTTATTTCACAACCCGCAACGCCGGGCGACCACCTCTTGGTGGAGGCGTATCGTCAGGATCGTCGCTTCCGTCTGTTTCATCGTCAGGCTTATCGCCGTCGATGACCGACATTACCGTTGTTTCGCTTTCCGCATCGTCATTCAGGATGCTGACATCTTCGTCGTAAGCCGCTTCAGGTTCAAACATCGTCCCTGCACCGTTTTCACGCGCATAGATAGCCAGCACGGCGGCCAGCGGCACAGAAACCTGGCGCGGCACGCCGCCGAAACGCGCATTAAAGCGCACTTCGTCGTTAGCCAGTTCCAGATTGCCCACCGCTCGCGGCGCTATATTTAAGACGATTTGTCCGTCACGCGCGTATTCCATCGGTACCAGTACACCCGGCAACGAGACATCCACAACCAGATGCGGCGTGAGCTGGTTGTCCAGCAGCCATTCATAGAAGGCGCGCAGCAAATACGGGCGGCGTGGGGATAGCTGTGACATTTCCACAGTCATTAGCCTCGACCAAGACGCATTTCGCGTTCTGGTTCAGTCAGGGATGCCAGGAAGGAGTCGCGTTCGAAGACGCGCGTCATGTAGCCTTTTAGCTCCTTCGCACCTGGACCACTAAACTCTACGCCCAGCGTCGGCAGACGCCACAGCAGCGGAGCCAGATAGCAGTCAACCAGGCTGAACTCATCGCTCAGGAAGAAAGGTTTTTGACCAAACACTGGCGCAATCGCCAGCAGCTCTTCACGCAGCTGTTTACGCGCCGCGTCAGCTTCAGATGACGTACCGTTAACGATAACGTTCATCAGCGAGTACCAGTCTTTCTCGATACGCTGCATGTACAGGCGGCTTTCACCACGCGCAACAGGGTATACAGGCATCAAAGGCGGATGCGGGAAACGCTCGTCAAGATATTCCATAATGATACGGGATTCCCACAGGGTCAGCTCGCGATCCACCAGCGTCGGTACGCTTTGGCTCGGGTTGAGATCGATCAGATCCTGAGGCGGGTTATCCTTTTCCACATGCTCGATCTCAAAACTGACACCCTTCTCGGCCAGCACGATACGAACCTGATGGCTATAAATGTCAGTAGGACCAGAAAACAGCGTCATTACCGAACGTTTGTTGGCAGCGACAGCCATGAAAACCTCCAGGTATATTCAGAATTTTTACTGCTACCAGCCCAACAGGGGCCAGCCAGATGTTGTATCGCCCATCCCAGAGAAAACGCATTGTTCAAGAATCGAGCAAAAAACGAGTATTCACTGATATTTGGGCAGAAAATTGGATGATAGTTTACCAGATTTTGATGGCTTTGTGGTGAGTGGATTCTGGAAATGCGGAAAAAGAGGAGATATATGCATTGATTTTGTGGATAACCTAAGCATTATCCATAAAAAAACCCGCCGAAGCGGGTTTTTCGCCAATCGTTCTGCAAAAGCAGAAATTGATTAACGTTTGGAGAACTGTGGACGACGACGTGCTTTACGCAGACCCACTTTCTTACGTTCAACCTGACGAGCGTCACGAGTAACGAAGCCAGCTTTACGCAGTTCAGAACGCAGGGATTCGTCGTACTCCATCAGAGCGCGGGTGATACCGTGACGGATCGCACCTGCCTGACCGGAGATACCACCACCTTTAACGGTGATGTACAGATCCAGTTTTTCTACCATATCAACCAGTTCCAGCGGCTGGCGAACTACCATGCGGGCAGTTTCGCGACCGAAGTATTGTTCCAGAGAACGCTGGTTGATTACGATTTTACCGCTGCCCGGTTTGATGAACACGCGAGCTGCGGAACTTTTGCGGCGACCAGTGCCGTAGTATTGATTTTCAGCCATTGCCTATATCCCGATTAGATGTCAAGAACTTGCGGTTGCTGTGCCGCGTGGTTGTGCTCGTTGCCTGCGTAAACTTTCAGTTTACGGAACATAGCACGACCCAGCGGGCCTTTTGGCAGCATGCCTTTAACCGCGATTTCAATCACACGCTCAGGACGGCGAGCAATCATCTCTTCAAAGGTCGCTTCTTTGATACCACCGATGTGGCCAGTGTGATGGTAGTACACTTTGTCTTCGCGCTTGTTGCCGGTTACAGCAACTTTTTCTGCGTTCAGAACGATGATGTAGTCACCAGTATCAACGTGCGGAGTGTATTCCGCTTTGTGCTTACCGCGCAGGCGACGAGCCAGTTCGGAAGCCAGACGGCCCAGAGTTTTACCGGTCGCGTCAACAACATACCAGTCGCGTTGTACGGTTTCTGGTTTAGCTGTAAAAGTTTTCATTAAAAGCTTACCCAAATAAATAAGTTACACGTTGGTGAACACCCAAACGTTTATCAGTTGAGGTTCACACGACAAAGTCCGGCAAACCTACCCCTTCGAATAGCTAATGCCGACACATAGAAAGTTTCGGGAAAAAAACCTTCTCGTAACGTGGGGTCGCAAGATTATAGAGAAGTTGAGGTTAAAGATCGACCCTTAAATGTGATTGAACGCGGGTTTTTCAGGGCCAGGCAACGTGCCGGGTGGCGGCTGCGCCTTACCCGGCCTACAGGAGCCCTTCTCATAGGGAGAGGGTAGCATTTATGGCATATGCGGGCGCTTCAGGTACTCTTCGCTTTGCATCTCTTGCAGACGCGACAGGCAGCGCTGGAACTCAAATTTCAGCCGCTCGCCCTGGTACACTTCATATAAAGGTACTTCGGCGCTCACCACCAGCTTCACGTGGCGCTCGTAAAATTCATCCACCAGCGCGATGAAGCGCCGCGCTTCGCTCTCCATCAGTGGCGTCATCACCGGCACATCCAGCAGCATCACGGTATGGAACAGACGCGAGAGCGCGATGTAGTCATGCTGGCTGCGGGCATCAACGCAAAGCGTGGCAAAAGAGACCGCCAGGGTTTGGTTTTCCACACCAAGCGTTGGTAAAGGACGATGGTTAATCTCAAGCTCGGGCGCACTTTCCCGTTTAGCTCCCGCCAGCGCCAGCCACAGCGTGTCCATCTGAGCGGTGGTTTCAGCATTCAGCGGCGAAAGCCACAGGTGCGCCTGCGTCAGCGTGCGCAGTCGGTAATCGACTCCCGCGTCGACGTTCATGATGTCGCAATGCTGCTTGATAGCATCAATGGCGGGCACGAAACGCGCGCGCTGTAAGCCGTTACGGTACAGCTCATCCGGGGGAATGTTCGATGTTGCCACCAGCGTGATCCCGCGGGCAAACAGCGCTTTCATCAGGCCGCCCAGCAGCATGGCGTCGGTAATATCGGAGACAAAAAATTCGTCGAAGCAGAGCACGTCGGTCTCTGCCTTGAACCGGTCGGCCACAATCTCCAGCGGATCGCTCTCGCCCTGAAGCGCCGTCAGTTCTTCATGCACCCGCAGCATAAAGCGGTGGAAGTGCAGACGCTGCTTACGCGTGCCGGGCAGGCTCTGGTAGAACATGTCCATCAGCCAGGTTTTACCGCGCCCCACGCCTCCCCACATATACAGACCACGAACGGGCGTATTGACCTGCGGCGCTTTCTTGCCGAGCAGGCGACCGAATGCCGCCTTCAGCCCGCTGCTCTGCTCGGTTTCCGCGGGCCTGGACGTCAGTTCCTGGTAGATCGTTTCCAGACGATTGACCGCTTCACGCTGTACGTCGTCCGGCTGATGTGAACCCTCTTTCAGGGCCTGTTGATAACGCGATGAGGGAGAAAGGCTTTGCATAATATTGTTGTTATTCCTTCAGTTAATACTCACCAGCGGGGGCGACTGATGAAAAAAAGGCCGTTCTACACTACGCGATGATACGTCAGGATTCCACTTCTGCGGAAATAGCGGTTATAGTGGCATTATCAGGCACAGGCAGGAGCCGAGCCAACACCCTACGGAACAACAAGACAACGGGAGAAGTTCATGACCTGGGAATATGCGCTAATTGGTTTAGTCGTTGGCATCGTAATCGGTGCTGTGGCCATGCGTTTCGGTAATCGCAAATTACGTCAGCAGCAGTCACTACAGTACGAACTGGAAAAGAACAAAGCTGAACTGGAAGAGTATCGTGAAGAGCTGGTCAGCCACTTTGCCCGTAGCGCCGAGCTGCTGGATAACATGGCGACCGACTACCGCCAGCTGTATCAGCACATGGCAAAAAGCTCCAGCAGCCTGCTGCCGGAACTGAGTGCCGATGCGAACCCGTTCCGCAACCGTCTGGCTGATTCCGAAGCCGGTAACGACCAGGCGCCGGTGCAGATGCCGCGTGACTATTCCGACGGCGCGTCCGGCCTGCTGCGCGGTGGCGCAAAACGCGATTAATCGCACAGGCTGAATAAATTTTACGGGCGCTTCTCATGCGCCCGTCCTTTATCTCCCACCCCAGCTATTATTTAGTCAAACACCTCATTGTTCAGCGGTTTAAAATTCAATAACATCACTCTGTTTTTGGGGCCGTTCTTCCTTTATTCCAGGTAGCGAGAGTCAGCATCGATGAAGAAAAACAACCAGCTGTTGAGCGCCATAGCGTTAAGTGTCGGGTTATCTCTCTCGGCGTCCTTCCCTGCCACCGCCTCCCTGCCCTCGCAGGTGCCAGGCCAGCCAGCCATTCCCAGCCTCGCACCGATGCTGGAAAAAGTGCTGCCTGCGGTGGTCAGCGTTAAGGTGGAAGGCACCGCGCTGCAAAGCCAGCGCGTACCTGAAGAACTGAAAAAATACTTTGGTGATGATTCTCCCGATCGGCAGGCGCAGCCGTTTGAAGGGTTAGGCTCGGGGGTGATTATCGACGCCGCCAAGGGCTACATCCTCACCAACAATCACGTCATCAGCCAGGCCGATAAAATCAGCGTACAGCTCAACGATGGACGCGAGTTCGATGCAAAGCTGATTGGCGGCGATGACCAGAGCGATATCGCGCTGCTCCAGATTCAGAATCCAAGTAACCTGCGCCAAATCGCCATTGCCGATTCAGATAAACTGCGCGTTGGTGATTTCGCCGTCGCGGTGGGCAACCCGTTTGGTTTAGGGCAGACCGCTACCTCCGGCATTGTATCCGCGCTCGGGCGCAGCGGCCTGAATCTGGAAGGGCTGGAAAACTTTATCCAGACCGACGCCTCCATTAACCGGGGGAACTCCGGCGGCGCGCTGCTTAACCTTAACGGCGAGCTGATCGGCATCAACACCGCGATTCTGGCCCCGGGCGGCGGCAGCGTCGGGATCGGCTTTGCTATCCCAAGCAATATGGCTCAAACCCTGGCGCAGCAGCTCATTCAGTTTGGCGAGGTCAAACGCGGTCTGCTGGGTATTAAAGGGATGGAGATGAGCGCGGATATCGCCAAAGCGTTCAACATTAACGTGCAGCGCGGGGCGTTTGTCAGTGAAGTGCTGCCGAACTCCGGATCCGCAAAAGCCGGGGTGAAATCCGGGGATGTGATCGTGAGCCTGAACGGTAAGCCGCTGAGCAGCTTCGCGGAACTGCGCTCGCGTATCGCCACCACGGAGCCGGGCGCTAAAGTGAAGCTTGGCCTGATCCGCGACGGTAAACCGATGGATGTCGAGGTAACGCTGGATAAGAGCACCTCCGCGTCTGCCAGCGCGGAGCTTATCGCGCCCGCCCTGCAAGGGGCGACGCTGAGTGACGGGCAGCTTAAGGACGGGACCAAAGGCATTAAGCTGGACACCGTCGAGAAGAGCAGCCCAGCGGCGCAGGCGGGTTTACATGAAGATGACGTGATCATCGGCGTGAACCGCAACCGCGTGCAGTCCATCGCGGAAATGCGCAAGGTGCTGGAAACGAAGCCAGCGGTCATTGCCCTGCAAATTATTCGCGGTAACGACACGATCTACATTTTACTACGCTAAGCATACCTTTCCGGGCATCACCGCTGCGTGTGATGTCCGGATAAGTCATGCTATGCTGCAAACCGTTCCTTTTATAACGACACGCGCATCATGCTTTCAAAGCTCTTTCGTTCCATTGCCATCGGCCTGGTCGTTGGCGGTCTGCTACTGGCGGTGATACCGTCCTTACGACAGTTCAACAAGCTGTCGGCGCCGCAGTTTGACAGCGCGGATGAAACGCCAGCCACCTACAATCAGGCCGTGCGCCGCGCCGCACCTGCCGTGGTTAACGTGTATAACCGGGGTCTTAACAGCTCGGCCCATAATCAGCTTGAGATCCGCACGCTCGGTTCCGGCGTGATCATGGACGACCGTGGCTACATCATTACCAACAAACACGTCATCAACGATGCCGACCAGATTATCGTCGCATTGCAGGACGGCCGCGTGTTTGAGGCGCTGCTGGTCGGTTCGGACAGCCTGACCGACCTCGCGGTACTGAAGATCAACGCCAACGGCGGCCTGCCGACTATCCCCATTAACCGTAAACGCACGCCGCATATCGGCGATGTGGTTCTGGCGATTGGTAACCCCTATAACCTCGGGCAAACCATCACTCAGGGGATCATCAGCGCCACGGGTCGTATCGGTCTGAACCCGTCCGGCAGGCAGAACTTCCTGCAAACGGATGCCTCCATCAACCACGGTAACTCCGGCGGTGCGCTGGTGAACTCGCTGGGCGAGCTGATGGGGATCAACACCCTCTCCTTCGACAAAAGTAACGACGGCGAAACGCCGGAAGGCATCGGCTTTGCGATCCCGTTCCAGCTGGCGACCAAAATCATGGACAAGCTGATCCGCGACGGCCGCGTGATCCGTGGCTACATCGGTATCGGCGGACGTGAAATTGCGCCGATGCACAGCCAGGGCGGCGGTATCGATCAGATCCAGGGGATTGTCGTTAACGAAGTGTCGCCTGGCGGCCCGGCGGCGAATGCGGGGATTCAGGTCAACGACGTGATTGTCTCCGTGAACGGCACGCCGGCGGTGTCGGCGCTGGAAACCATGGATCAGGTCGCGGAAATCCGTCCGGGCTCTATCATTCCGGTGGAAATCATGCGCAACGACAAGAAGCTGACGATTCAGGTCACCATTCAGGAATACCCGGCGACAAACTGACGGGCATAAAAAAACGGAGCGCTATGCTCCGTTTTTTTTTACCGGGGTAAGTACGTTTTACTTGTTAACGAACTCTTCGCCCAGCGTGATATCTTTCTTCAGCGTATCCAGCATGCCTTCCATCGCGTTTTGCTCAAACGCGCTCAGTTTGCCGATAGACTTACGCTCTTCGATACCGTTTTTGCCCAGCAGCAGCGGCTGAGAGAAGAAGCGCGCGTGCTCGCCGTCGCCTTCAACATAGGCGCATTCCACCACGCCCTGCTCGCCCTGAAGCGCGCGAACCAGAGACAGACCGAAACGTGCCGCAGCCTGACCCATAGACAAGGTTGCAGAGCCGCCACCCGCCTTCGCTTCCACCACTTCGGTGCCTGCGTTCTGGATGCGTTTGGTCAGGTCAGCCACTTCCTGTTCGGAGAAGCTTACGCCTTCAATCTGAGACAGCAGCGGCAGGATGGTCACGCCAGAGTGGCCGCCGATAACCGGCACTTCGATCTCAGTTGGCAGTTTGCCTTTCAGTTCAGCAACAAAGGTGTTGGAACGGATGATATCCAGCGTGGTCACGCCGAACAGTTTGTTCTTGTCATAAACACCGGCTTTCTTCAGCACTTCCGCTGCGATAGCCACGGTGGTGTTCACCGGGTTAGTGATGATACCCACGCACGCTTTCGGGCAGGTTTCAGCAATCTGTTGAACCAGGTTTTTCACGATGCCTGCGTTGACGTTAAACAGGTCTGAGCGATCCATACCCGGTTTACGCGCCACGCCCGCGGAGATCAGCACAACGTCAGCGCCTTGCAGGGCAGGACGTGCATCTTCACCGGAGAAGCCTTTGATTTTTACAGCGGTCGGGATGTGGCTCAGGTCAACCGCCACGCCTGGGGTTACCGGAGCAATATCGTACAGGGAGAGTTCTGAGCCTGAAGGCAGTTGGGTTTTTAGTAGTAGGGCAAGCGCCTGGCCGATACCACCAGCAGCGCCGAGGACTGCGACTTTCATCCTAAACTCCTTATTATGGTTAACTTAAGTATCTGAAACTCCGTTGCGGCGACCATAATTCAGCAGGTAAATAATTTCAATTTTCGTAGCTAAAGAATTTGAGGTCACGCGCCTTTCGCCACGCCAGAATGCACTCAGGCAGCAGGCGGCAACGAATCAAGAGGTGGTTACAATACACCTTGCTAAGCCACCAAAACAACATCATTTTGATAACATTTAATTTACTTTTAAGCTTATTTGCATGCCGTGAGCCAGGCATGTTTTCTGATAACGAAATCTGATAAAATCACTCCCTTTCATAACATTATTTCAGCCTTCCACCTGGCAGATAATTTGCATAAAAATTCATCCACATGCATAATAATGTTGTTTCTATCGTCATATTCCGGGTGACTTATGCGAAGCTCGTCTAAGCAAGAAGAATTAGTCAAAGCGTTTAAAGCGCTGCTCAAAGAAGAGAAATTCAGTTCTCAGGGAGAAATTGTTCAGGCGTTGCAGGAACAAGGTTTCGATAACATCAACCAGTCGAAAGTCTCCCGCATGTTAACCAAGTTTGGCGCCGTGCGTACGCGCAACGCCAAAATGGAAATGGTCTACTGTCTGCCCGCAGAGCTTGGCGTGCCGACCACCTCCAGCCCGCTGAAAAACCTGGTTCTGGATATCGACTATAACGATGCCGTTGTGGTTATCCACACAAGCCCGGGTGCCGCACAGCTGATTGCTCGCCTGCTGGACTCCCTGGGTAAAGCAGAGGGTATTCTTGGAACGATCGCCGGTGACGACACTATCTTTACCACCCCGGCTAACGGTTTCTCGGTAAAAGACCTCTACGAAGCGATTCTGGTTCTGTTCGAACAGGAGCTGTAATCGCCCTCCCCGTGGCCGCGCGCTGCGGGGATTATCCTGCTCCCGCCCCGTTTCCCCCTACGTTCAACCCCACTTCGCTTTTGCAAATAGTGCTTTTTACCTCCACGTAACATTCATCCAGTGAATGCCAAATCAAAAAATCGCACAAAAAATCAAATTCACATATCCATATGATTTTTTTAGAGATAACCAAACATTGCGACCAATAATTAATCATTTTTATGCAATTTGGTTATAAAAAACCGCGTTATTAACACGTAATAACCAGTGAAACAATTAGCATGGTATTAATTTTTGCCGTGATTAGTGTATACTTGATTTTGTGATGAGGGTCACGAAACAAAGACCCCAATAAAATTCGACGAGGTAAAGAATCATGAAAATCAAAACTACTGTAGCGGCTCTGAGCGTCCTGTCTGTCCTGTCATTCGGTGCTTTCGCCGCCGACTCCATCAACGCTGAACAGGCGCAATCACGTCAGTCAATCGGTACGGTTTCTGTGGGTGCAATCGGTACGTCACCAATGGATATGAACGCCATGCTGAACAAGAAAGCGCAGGAACAGGGTGCATCGTCTTACCGCATCATTGAAGCGCGTTCAGGCGACCACTGGCACGCAACGGCTGAGCTTTATAAATAAGATTTGCTGATATCTGAACAAGACAACCTCTCAACGGCACCAGGCATAAAAATAGCGGTTCAACCCTTCTCGCCGTTGGGCAAACACGATTCAGGAGTAAAGACTATGAACACTAAATTAATCATCGCAACCCTCGGTCTGGCATCTGTACTTTCCTTCGGCGCAGGCGCCGCGGTGCATCAGGTCAATGCCGATCAGGCGCAAAATCTGCAACCAATGGGTAGCGTATCCGTGACTTCAGTAGCAGGCTCTCCGATGGATATCCGTCACGACCTGGCTGCTAAAGCTGAAAAGGCGGGTGCCAGCAGCTATCGCATCACCGAAATGAATCAGGGCGATCACTGGCACGCCACGGCTGAGCTGTACAAATAAACCCTCGTCGTATCTCATCATACGACTTGCCCCTGACCTTTTTAGTCAGGGGCTTTTTTTATGGTCGTGCGTTAAAGCGGAGCTGACCTTCCAGCTCTTCCTCTGCTTCATCAAACAGCAGAATGAGCGCGCCAAAACGTCGGCGCAGCTTTTCAGGCAGATGCGTAAACTCTATCTCCAACGGCAGCGGCAGCTGATTGCCGACAACCGCATCCCATAACGAATCTAAATTAGTGACGCTTTCCTTCTCCAGGCCAAAGACCCGAACAAATTCGCGATAGAAGTCTTCCTGACTGTCGATCTCGTCAAAATCAAATGTATAAATTTTCATTACCACCCACCCCGGCTACAGTCCCCCGATATGCAGGGTCTTCACTTCCAGAAACTCCTCCAGCCCCAGCACCGAACCTTCGCGCCCCAGGCCGGACTCTTTAACGCCCCCGAACGGCCCCAGCTCGGTGGAGACCGCACACTCGTTGACCCCAATCATGCCGCTCTCAATGGCCTGCGAAACGCGGAATACGCGCTGCAAATTCTGGGTATAGAAGTAGGCCGCCAGTCCAAACGGCGTATTGTTGGCGCGCTGAATGACCTCATCTTCTGAGGTAAAGCGGAAGCAGGCCGCCACCGGGCCGAATGTCTCTTCTTCGGCAAGCTTCATCCCTTCGTGGCAGTCGCCGAGCACGGTTGGCAGCCAGAAGTTACCACCCAGATCGTGCTCCTTGCCGCCCGCCAGCACGGTGGCCCCTTTAGCAACCGCATCGTCGACGTGTTCTTTAACCTTTTTCACCGCAGAGGGCTCAATCAGCGGCCCCACGACAACGCCCTCTTCCAGACCGTTGCCGACCTTCAGGTCTTTCACCGCATCGGCAAGCTGGTTCACAAACCTGTCGTAGACGGTTTCCTGAATGTAGAAGCGGTTCACGCTGACGCACACCTGCCCGGCGTTGCGGAATTTATTGGCGATGGCCCCTTTAACGGCGGCGTCGATATCCGCGTCCTCAAAGACGATGTAGGGCGCGTTCCCGCCGAGCTCCATCGAAACCTTTTTCATGGTCTCTGCCGCGTTGCGCACCAGGGTTTTGCCGACGGCGGTGGAGCCGGTGAAGGAGATTTTACGCACGTCATGGCTGGCCATAATCGCATCGCTGATCTCCTGCGTGTTCCCTGCGACCGCGTTAAGCACGCCGTCCGGCACGCCCGCCTGTTTCGCCAGCGTCAGCAGCGCAAAGGCGCTGAGCGGCGTGTTGTTCGCGGGTTTGATGACGCCGGTACAGCCCGCCGCCAGCGCCGGGCCGAGCTTACGCGTCAGCATCGCCATCGGGAAGTTCCACGGGGTGATCGCCGCAACCACCCCGACCGGCTCGCGGGTCGCCAGAATGCGTGAGCCTGGCTTCACGGGCGGGATAATCTCGCCGTTCGCGCGCTTCGCCTGCTCGGCGAACCACTGGATAAAGCTCGCGGCGTAGTCGACCTCGCCTTCCGCCTCCTTCAACGGCTTGCCCTGCTCGATGGTCATCAGCCGACCGAGCCAGCTTTTGTTCTCAATAATCAGTTCATACCAGCGATAGAGGATGGTGGAGCGCTCTTTCGCGGTTTTTGCTCGCCATGCGGGGAAGGCTTTAGTCGCCGCGGCAATGGCGGCTTCGGTCTCGGTTTTACCTGCTTTCGCCACCTTCGCGACCACCTCTCCCGTGGCCGGGTTGAGGACGTCAAAGGTGGTATCGAGGGTTTTCCATATGCCATCGACCAGATATCCGGTCTGAAAAAGGACGCTGTCCTGTAGGGCCTGGGTCGTCATGAGTCCTCCCTTATCTGAGTTTAAGAACCTGCCAGATTAAGTATAGCCACAAAAAAACCGACGCTTTTGGCGTCGGTTTTTATCATCAGCTCTCTGTGAGCGCGCTCTGGTATCGCTGTAGCATAAACACCAGTCGCCCTACAGGCTCTGTGACCTGAGGCGGCGCCTCCCAGTATTTAAGCTTCTCCTGGTAGACATCCAGCTCTTCCAGCAGCTGCTTAAAGTAGCGGCGGCGCTTGTCGTCGTTGCTGGCTGCAATCACGCGATCCGCCGTGTGCCGTAGCTGGCGGTGCCAGGCGGAGAGATCGTCGTTGATCGGCACCGGCGCATTACGCAACCGCTGGTGGGCAATGATCATCGTCAGCGCCAGGCGGAACTTGGCAATGTCCCCTGGGAACTTATTCAGCAGTAAAAAGAGCTGCTGATAAAGCGCCGGCAGATGGTTCTCTTTGCGTCGGGCGGTGTTGGTGGTCATGGACGATACGGCAGCCGACACGAACTGGTTCAGCAGCACGCGTCCGGTTCGCGCCTGGGAGTTATCGCGCACCAGCAGGATCACCATCATCGCCAGGAAGCAGCCCACCAGCTGGCCCAACGCGCTGTCGAGGAACTGGCTGAAGTGAAAGGTCATCGGGTTGTCCAGCACCAGAATATTAATGGTGCTCGCCAGCGCCCCGAGCGATCCCAGACGGCGTTTTTGCACTTCGATACCGATAAAGAACGCCATGACCGCAAGGCTAATACAGAGCAACAACATGCTCTGCTGAGTCGAGGGGAGGATCACCAGGAAGTAGAAGGCGCCCAGCGGCAGCGCGGCGATGGTGCCGTACAGGAAGTCGACGGCGACCATGCGCGGGTTTGGCAGGCGCATCGCCAGCGCGGTTACCACCGCAATCATCACCATTGCCCCGCTGCCGGACGTCCAGCCGGTCCACAGCCAGAACAGCGTGCCGAGCATACAGGCGAGCGTGGTGCGCCAGAAGTTGACCATCGCGTGGTGACGCTCGGCCGATTCCGCCTTGATCACTACCTCGCCCTGGAGCACCTCTTCTTCTGCCGCGCTGATTTTGGTATTGCCGATCACGCCGCGCTTCAGCAGCAGGTAACGCGTTGCCGCCCCGACCCAGGTGTAAATGGTCACCGGCGTATCGCGCTCCCCGGTCCAGGCAATCACCCGGCGTATTCGTTTAAGCTGCCTGTGCACGTCCTGTACCGTTTCAACCGGCTCGGCGAACAGCTCGCGGAAGGTATCCGTGACCGCTTCCGGGCGGGTATTTTGAATCAGATAGGTTTCACACGCCTGGGTGATCAGCGTTAGGGACACGGTGTTAAGTGCTTTAAGACGGCGGTTGGCACGGGTCCAGCGCGAGGACTCCATGTTAAGGTTGCTGCGCATCCCTTCCAGCGCCTGGGTGCGGCGTACCAGCCCGCTCCAGGCTTTATCAACCTCTTCGCTGTCGCCATGCGCGATGCACTGCTGCATCAGCTGGTACTGGGCAACAATGAGGGCATCCAGCTCGCGATCCACCTCCTGCTTAATGGATCGTGGCGAAAACAGCAGATCGGCGACAATCGCACAGACGATACCAATGACGATCTCGCTGCAACGCTCCACCGCAAACTGCGGCGCAAGCAGCGGCTCGGTCTGAATGGTGATGACGATAATCAGCGCGGTATAGCCCGCCAGACCCCAGGCGTAGGAGTTTTCAACCTTGACCAGCGAGGAGACCCAGGTACAGAAGCCTGCCCAGATACAGCAGACCATGATCATCAGCAGCGGCGTGCGGATCATCAGGATAATAATGGTGAGCGCCGCAATACAGCCGATAAAGGTCCCGACGATACGCAGCATCCCACGATAGCGAATGGCGCCGGAGTAGGGTTCACCGCCCGCGGCAAATGCCGGGCCGGCGGCCACGATAGCCGCCGTCAGCACCGCCCAGCGGGGCGTTTCAAGCTGGAAGTGAAAGCCGACGAACAGCGCCAGCACGATGGCACAGGCCAGCTTCACGGCGAAGCGGAGGTGCTGGCTGGCGATGGAAAAAATGCCCATAGCGATTAACCAAACTCGCGCAGGCGATGGGCGATTTTACGGAAGAAAGAGTCCTGGCTGGCATCACGGTCTTTTTCACCGGTGATCACCACCGTCGCCGTCGTGCCCGCTGGCCACAGGTTGCCCTGCTGCTCGTCGAGATGAATACGCACCGGCACGCGCTGGGCCAGACGCACCCACTCAAGGTTAGAGTCAACGGTCGCCATGCCTTTGGCATCGCTGGTGCTGCTGGAGTTCGTTACCCCGGCGGCCACGCTGTCGACCGTCCCTTTCAGCACGCGGTTGCTGCCAAGCGGGGTGATCTCCGCACGATAGCCCGGACGCACGCCCTCAAGCTTGGTCTCTTCCATATAGGCCAGCACGTAGAAGGAGTTTTGCTTCACCAGCGCCACGGCGGTAGAGCCACGGGTAATAAACTCGCCCGTATAGACGTTAAGGTTAGTGACCCAGCCGTCGGACGGCGCGCGGATCACGGTGCGCTCCAGATCGAGTTTCGCCAGATCGCGCGTGGCCTGGGATTTTGCCAGCTGGTGCAGCACGGTTTGCAGCACGTTGTTAGACTGGTCGATCTCTTCACGGGACATCGCCTGAATACCCAGCTGGTTTCGACGCCCTGCTTCACGACGTTTTTCCGCCGCCAGCGCCTGGTAGTAGGCGACGTCGGCATCAGCCTGCTCTAAGGCTTTCTGGTAACGCGGCTGGTCGATGGTGAACAGCACCTGATCTTTTTTTACCAGCTGGTTGTCGTGTACATTCACGGCGGTGATAAGACCGGCGACGTCGGGGGCGATCGCCACCACATCCGCGCTAAAGCGCGCGTCGCGGGTCCAGGGGGATTCGGTGTAATAAACCCAGGCTCGGAAAATAGCAATGAACGCGAGGATAACCAGTGCCATAGTGATGGCGGTGCGGGAGATTTTTCTTGTTAGCGTTTTCACATCAACCTCAGACAAACATGCGCGATATCAGGTAAAACAGGCAGCAATACAGCGCGGTATTAAACAATGCAGGATGCCAGACGAAATCGTAGATCCCGGTCGGAACCAGCACCTTGCGCACCAGCCAGAAAATCGCCAGTGATAAAAGAAGCTCAAAGAATATCGGTGGGAACGAAAGACCGAACACCACGATAACGGGAAACAGACTCATGTTGACCTTGATTAGAGAGAATGCAGGCGACAGAATTTTTCAGCACACGCCATCGCAGAAGAGCAGGAAAAGCCGGGCGAGAGGGGCATGGCCGTTATGTAATTAATAATATATTAACGTAACTGTTATGCTGTTATCTATAATATGTGATCTAAATCACTTTTAAGCCAGAGTGAACAATGGAACGTTTAAAACGTATGTCCGTCTTTGCCAAAGTGGTTGAACTTGGCTCTTTTACCGCCGCCGCGCGACAGCTTCAGATGAGCGTGTCGTCCATCAGCCAGACTGTCTCTAAACTGGAAGATGAACTCCAGGTCAAGCTGTTGAACCGCAGCACCCGCAGCATTGGGCTGACCGAAGCAGGTAAGATTTACTATCAGGGCTGTCGGCGCATGTTGCAGGAGGTGCAGGAGGTCCACGAGCAACTTTACGCGTTCAACAACACCCCTATCGGCACGCTGCGTATCGGCTGTTCTTCAACTATGGCACAAAATGTCCTCGCCGGTATGACAGCAGAAATGCTGAAAGAGTACCCCGGATTAACGGTTAACCTGGTAACGGGCATTCCCGCCCCCGACCTGATTGCCGACGGACTTGATCTGGTGATCCGCGTGGGTGCGCTGCAAGATTCCAGCCTCTTTTCCCGCCGCCTGGGCAGTATGCCGATGGTGGTCTGCGCGTCAAAAAGCTATCTCGCCCAGTACGGCGTGCCGGAAAAACCCGCCGATCTCAGCAACCACTCCTGGCTGGAGTACAGCGTTCGCCCGGACAACGAATTCGAGCTGATAGCTCCGGAAGGGCTGTCGACCAAACTGCTGCCGGAAGGCCGCTTTGTGACAAACGATCCCATGACCATCTCACGCTGGCTGGTGGCCGGTGCCGGGATCGCCTACGTGCCGCTGATGTGGGTGATCGACGAGATCAACAGCGGCGTGCTGGAGATCTTATTCCCGCGCTATCAGTCCGATCCGCGCCCGGTCTACGCCCTGTATACCGAAAAGGACAAGCTGCCGCTTAAGGTGCAGGTATGTATTAACTATCTGACCGACTATTTTGTCGAAGTGGCGGAGCTGTTCCAGGGGATGCGGGGGAGAAGGAAGGAGTAGACTTCGACATTTTTCCCTCACCCTAACCCTCTCCCACAGGGAGAGGGAACATTTTCCACCCTCTCCCTGTGGGAGAGGGCCGGGGTGAGGGAAACATAAAGTTACGCCGTGCCGCCGACCGTCAGACCTTCCACTTTCAGCGTTGGCTGACCGACACCCACCGGCAGGCTTTGGCCCTCTTTACCGCAGACGCCGACGCCGTTATCCAGCTTAAGATCGTTGCCGACCATCGAAATCTGCTGCATCGCTTCGATACCGGAACCAATCAGAGTCGCGCCCTTCACCGCTTTGGTCACTTTGCCCTTCTCAATCAGGTAGGCTTCTGAAGTCGAGAAGACAAACTTACCGGAGGTGATATCCACCTGGCCGCCGCCAAAGTTTGGCGCGAAGATACCGTAATCCACGGATTCGATAATCTCCTGCGGAGTCGATTGGCCCGGCAGCATGTAGGTGTTGGTCATGCGCGGCATCGGCAGGTGCGCATAAGATTCGCGACGACCGTTTCCGGTTGGCGCTACGCCCATCAGACGCGCGTTGAGCTTGTCCTGCATGTAGCCTTTCAGCACGCCGTTTTCGATCAGCACGTTGTACTGACCTGGCGTACCTTCATCGTCGATGGCGACAGAGCCGCGGCGATCCTGCATGGTGCCGTCGTCCACGATGGTGCAGAGTTCAGAGGAGACCAGCTGTCCCATCTGACCGCTGAACACGGAAGTGCCGCGACGGTTGAAGTCGCCTTCCAGACCATGGCCCACCGCTTCGTGCAGCAGCACGCCCGGCCAGCCTGCGCCCAGCACTACCGGCAAGGTCCCCGCCGGAGCGGCAACCGCAGACAGATTCACCAGCGCCATGCGCACGGCCTCTTTCGCCCACGCGTCCGCGCGCGGTTCACCGTCAACGTCGCCCAGGAACCAGTCATAGCCAAAACGACCGCCGCCGCCGCTTGAACCGCGCTCGCGCTTGCCGTCGTCTTCGACCTGCACGCTGATGGAAAGTCGCACCAGCGGACGCACGTCGGCGGCCAGCGTACCGTCGGTCGCCGCCACCAGAATCAGTTCATACACGCCGCTCAGGCTGGCAGAGACTTCCTGCACGCGCTTATCCGCGGCGCGCGCCACTTTGTCTACACGACGCAGGATATCCAGCTTCTCTTCACGGCTCATGCTTTGCAGCGGATCGAGGCTGGTATACAGCGCGGAGTGCTGCACTTCGCCAAGAGTTTTCACCCGGCCATCGCCGGTATCACGCACGATGGTGCGCGCGGCCTGTGCGCTCTGTTCCAGCGCGGCCAGGCTAATCTGGTCGGCATACGCAAAACCGGTTTTTTCACCGCTCACGGCACGCACGCCCACGCCCTGGTCAATGTTGTAGGAACCATCTTTAATGATGCTGTCTTCTAAAACCCAGGATTCGTGATAGCTCGACTGAAAGTAAAGATCGCCGTAGTCGAGTCGGCGTTCGGTCAGTTGACCGAGAATGGAAAACAGGTCCTGATGGCTCAGGCCGTTCGCTGCCAGCAGATGTTCACTTACCAGGTTCAGACTCATCGTTTTGCTACTCGTTCGTTGCCGCCAGGGGCGGTAAAAAAATTGTTATCAATTGAGAGTGAGGCAATTACTCGCCTTCGTCAAATCATTGCTGTGCTTCTTTGCGCGGCTGGCGCAGCACCTCGTTGATCTGCGGCTTATCAATCGGACCGGTGATCCGATAACGTAGAATGGAGACTTTACTCCACAGCGGCCCCAGCACTTTACTGGCGGCGAACACCGCCGCGCCCACAATCGGGTTGACCACGAAGGCCGCCGCCACGCCGACGGTGGCCGAGATCTCCGGCGCCACCACGGCTTCCATATCCAGCTCGCGGCGCACCAGGTTTACCGAGCCTTTCATGGCGATATCCGCTTCGAGGCCGTCCACCAGCGTGTCGTCGGTATGCAGCACGCCATCTTTGATCCACGCCGTGCTGCGGATCGAGTCATAGTAGAACCCTTCGCTGAAGGTATCGCTGAAATCAAAGCGCAGCTTGCGCAGCAGGGCGTCAAAGCTCAGCATGCGCAGGATCTGACCGGCGTGACCGGTGCTAACGTCAGCAATCTCCCCTTTGCCGAAGTTGGCCTTCAGAATGCCGTTAAGGGTGGCTTCGTCCGGCGTCCACGGAGCGGCGCGCCAGTGCAAATCGTAGTTTACGTCAAACGAAGAGCCGCGAAGCGGGGTGCTGAGACCAAAGAAATTGGTCGCCGCATCCAGCTTGTTGCCCTTAATCTCACCCTTAATCGAGGTGCGCTGCTGGCCCGGATTATTTACCCACTCGCCGGACGCGGTCAGACGACCAAATCCGGTATCCAGCAGGCCGCCGGTAAGGGTAAGCGTATTGCCGTTAATGGCTAAATCCGCATCGATACGGCCATACTTTTGCCCCCACAGCCAGCACTCCGCGCAGCGCAGCTGTAAGTCAGGCCAGCTGCTGAAATCGACGCGGGAAGTTGCGCTGAAGGGTGACGCGCCGGAGGCGCTCTTTTTCCCGGACGCCGTCGCCGGGTTGTAGTAGAGATAGCGGATCGCCGCCTGCCACGGCGCGTTGTCGCGCATGTTCAGCGTGGCGTTGATCTCCCTGCCCTGCGCCTCGACCTTCGAGCCGTTCGCCGTCGGCTGTGAGACCAGGCTGAGGTTGTTCCACTGCTGCCCGCCCATCGTCAGCGCGGGGGTGCGCACGGTAATGGTCTGCGGGAACTGCGCCGCGTCATCGACGTTTTGCCCGACCCCTTTCTGGAACAGGGCCAGCCACTCGGCGCCATCCATCGGCGGCAGGTTCAGCTCGATCCCGCTCTGCTCCGGCAGCGGCGGCGTGGTGCGGCTGTCGGTGGTCCAGATGGCTCTGTCCAGCGTCAGCTTGTGATTCAGCAGCCAGCGGCTGTTAAAGTGGTTCGTGCCGCCCGCGCTGCCCGTCAGCGCAAAGCTGTTCAGGTTGCCATCCACGTTCAGCTTCACCGGCAGCGACTGCCCGGCTTTCTTCTCCAGCGGCGCCGGAAGCGAACTGCTGAGGTTTTTCAGATCGCCGGTAATATCGACCTTATAGCGCGCCCCGGCGTGATAGGGCAGCTCAATGCCCACCTTCCCGTTCCAGGAGACCGGGCCTTTGATGGCTTCAGCGACGGGCTTCGGCAGCACGTCCATACGCGCAGGCTGCCAGTTCGCGTTCATATTGACCGCCACCTGGTAGGCCTTTTCCCCTTCGGTGGTGGAGAAATCGATATTGACCGGCTGATTAAACCAGTTCGCCGTTAGCGGCTCGCTTTTCAGATTGCCGTTCACAAAGCTGAACTGCCCGGTGAGGTTCTTAAGCGTGCTGTCGAGCGGCTTGATGAACAGGCTGTTGTCGTTCAGCTTCACGTCGCCTTTGGCGGTGACCAGCGATCCGTTGAGCGGGATATCAAGATGTAAGCGAGCATTCACATCGCCGTCTAACTGGAGCTGCTCAAGCGTTGCCGCCAGCGACTCCTTCAGCGGGGTCTCTTCGAAATAAGGGCCAACCGCTTTGCCGGGACCATTGATATCCGCATCAATCAGCAGTTTTTCTTTCGAGTAGTCCGGAATGTTCGCCGTCAGGTTGGTTGCGGTCACCCCGCCCAGCGCCACGCTCCGGGACTTCATCCACAGACCGTCGTTAAGGAAGTTAAGCTCGATATCGAGGTTTTTCAGCGCGGGCCAGTCGGGCTGGAAAGCATAGGTAGCGTTGTGTAGCGGCACCAGCACCTGGAACTGACCTTCGTTATGTTTGTACGGGAAAAGGCGCGGATTGCCGCCGTACACCAGCGTGGCGTTATCGGCCTGCCCGCCCTGGATCGCCCCGCTCAGGTAATCGACCAGCTCTTTGCCCATCAGGTTTTCCGGGAAATAGCGCCAGGCCTGAGAGCCATCGTCAGTGCTGATCCCCGCCAGAATACCGAGCCAGGGTTCATCACCCTCGGGCTGCATGTAGCGGAAATCGCCGCGCGCGTGAACCGCTTTGGCCTTCACGTCGATATGGCGACCGTCAAGCTGGAAACCCTTGTCGTTCTTGAGCCAGTTGAGCACGGCGCTGCCTTTTTCAATTTCCAGCGGCGCGCGGAATACCGTTTCGTAAGGCATTTTGGCATCGGTCATTTCCGCCGTCAGCCTGCCGTTTTCAACGCTTCCCTCAAGCTTGCCGCTAAAGTGCTCGGCCCCCGGCAGCAGCTTCCACTGTTTCCAGGAAAGGTTTTTCCAGCTTGCCTGGAAGCGGGTTTTTTCCGTCGCCTGCAAAGGAATATCAAGCGCCAGACGATCGATCTGCCCGGCGGGCTGGGTCGCCAGCCAGATGTCACCCAGATCGGGTGAAATGCGGGAGGCCATCGAACGTAACCCCTCTACGGCGGCCAGGTCCAGATTGCTGGCGCGGATGCGCAGCTCATCGCTGCGCTTGCCGTTTATACCGCCTGCGTCCTGCTCCGGGATCCACGCCAGCGCCAGCGCGCCGCGCGGCCAGGGCTTGTTATCGAGAGTAATGCGCGTATCGGGAATAGCGAACTGCCAGCCGCTCTGAACACGGGTGACGTGCGCGGTCAGGTTATCCACAGAAAGCTGATGCGGGGTGTTTTCTGCGTTCCAGCTCGCCCCGCCCTTTTTCAGCCAGATATCCCCGCTGGCGAAATCACCGTCCGTCAGGGTCAGCCAGCCTTCCAGGCTAAAACGGGCCTTTTCCAGCTTCACGTTTTGCTGCATCCACTCGCCGAGCCAGGGCTTTACGTCCACATCGTCGGCCTGCAACCAGACTTTGCCGTTGTTCAGCAGACCATTGTCGTCGCGCAGATCCATGCGTACCTGCATCAGGCCGTGCTGCCCGTTCAGGCTGGAGAGGTTAACCTGCCCTTCGGCGCGGTGCCGCTCTTTGCCGTTAAGCCAGGTGAGCTGAGGAATAGCCAGCTCGGCGCGCTGGCCTGAGAGGGTAATAAAGCTAATTTCGCTGTCGCGCAGATCGAAATGATCGAACTGGCGCAGGAAGAGATCGCTGATACGGTTGGTTTCAAAGCCTTGATCGCTATCACCGCTACGCAGCGGCGTATTGGTCATAAACTGGAGCTGATAAAAGGTGAGATCGCGAAACTGCCAGCGCAGGTGCAGCAAACTTTGCCACACGTCCAGCGCCAGGGTGACGCGTTTAATTTTCAGGTGGCCGCCATCTTTCAGGCTGGCGTTGATATCGCGCACGTCCAGCGTCGGGCCAAAGTTTTGCCAGCTGGCGCTAATCTGACTCACGTCCACCGGCGTACCGGTGGCGGATTCAATTTTAGAGAGGATCTGCGGTCGCCAGCTGTCCAGATGCGGTAATACAAGGCGCAACCCGCTCACGAGCAGCGCGACAATCACGACAAGCGTTGCCCCTGTAAGCAGTAAAATCCCCGGCAATCGCCTCACGCATCTCTCCTTGTCAGCTTTAATCTCGCAGCGAACTGCGTTTACATCATGACGACGTCAAATTGCTCCTGGTTATAGAGCGGCTCGATTTGCACTTTAACCTGTTTGCCGACAAAGATTTCCACTTCCGCCAGCGCGTGCGACTCTTCCCCTTTCAGGGCCTCTGCTACCGAAGGGGAAGCATAGACCAGAAAACGATCGGAGTCGTAGGCGTGATGAACGCGGACGATTTCACGCATGATTTCGTAGCAGACGGTCTCTACCGTCTTTACCGTGCCGCGTCCGTGACAGGTCGGGCACTCGTTGCACAGCACATGCTCCACGCTTTCACGGGTGCGCTTGCGCGTCATTTCCACCAGCCCAAGCTGGGAGAAGCCGTTAATGCTGGTTTTTACGCGATCTTTGCTCAGCGCCTGCTCCAGCGAGTGCAGCACGCGGCGACGGTGGTCTTCATTATTCATATCGATAAAGTCGATGATGATAATGCCGCCGAGATTGCGCAGACGAAGCTGGCGCGCGATGGCCTGGGTCGCTTCGATGTTGGTATTAAAGATGGTGTCGTCCAGATTGCGATGGCCGACGAAGGCCCCGGTGTTGATATCCACCGTGGTCATGGCTTCGGTCTGATCGATAATCAGATAACCGCCGGATTTCAGCTCCACCTTACGCTCCAGCGCGCGCTGGATTTCGTTTTCGACGTCAAAGAGATCGAAGATAGGCTGGCGGCCAGAGTAGTGCTCCAGCAGGCCCGGCATTTCAGGAATGTATTCGGCGGTGAACTCCAGCAGCGCTTCGTAGGTCAGGCGGGAGTCCACGCGGATGCGGTCAAGCTGGGCATCGGCGAAATCACGCAGCACGCGCTGGGCGAGAGCCAGTTCACCGTAAAGCTGATAGCGGGTCTGGTTGCGTTTTTTACGCTCCATCACCTTCGTCCAGACGCGTTTCAGATAGGCGGCATCGGACGCCAGATCCTCTTCGCTGATCCCCTCTGCGGCGGTACGGATGATAAATCCGCCCTGCTCGTCGCAGTAAGCGCTCACCACCTTTTTCAGGCGCTCGCGCTCGCTTTCGCTCTCAATACGCTGGGATACGCCAACGTGCGAGGCTCCCGGCATAAAGACCAGATAGCGGGAAGGAAGGGTGATGTCGGTGGTCAGACGCGCACCTTTGGTGCCCAGCGGATCTTTCACCACCTGCACCATCAGGTCCTGGCCCTGACGCACCAGCTCGGAAATGTCGCGGACGGCGAACTGCTTTTGCTCTTCGCCCGCCACACATTCGGTGTGCGGCATGATGTCGGAAGCGTGAAGAAACGCCGCCTTATCCAGTCCAATATCTACAAAAGCCGCCTGCATACCCGGCAGGACACGACTGACACGACCTTTGTAGATATTGCCTACTATTCCGCGTCGCGCTTCACGTTCAATGTGGATTTCCTGAAGAATGCCACCATCAATGTAGGCCACACGGGTTTCCGAGGGCGTTACGTTTACCAACAATTCAGCCGTCATAATTATCCCTTCCCTCACGCAGTGAGTTAAAATTGCTCAGCAACTCATACGTTTCCACCAGCGGTAAGCCGACTACGGCGTGATAGCTGCCATTTATCTTCCTGACAAAACAGCCACCCAACCCTTGAATACCGTATGCACCTGCTTTATCCATCGGTTCACCGCTGGCGATATAAGCGGCGATCTCGTCGTCGGTAAGCACTCTGAACGTCACGTCCGTGACCACCAGGCAGTCGAGCACGTTCTGGCTGTCTGCCAGCGCCACGGCGGTCATCACCTGATGGGTTTGTCCGGACATCTTGCGCAGCATTCGCGCCGCGTGTTCCGCGTCGTGCGGTTTCTCAAGCACCTCACCGTTAAGGATAACGATGGTATCGGCTCCCAGCACCGGCAGGTCACGCGGGGTTTGCGCCACGCCCGCCTGCGCTTTCTCGCGCGCAAGACGAGAAACGTACTGCTGAGCGCTTTCGCCCTCTGCACGTTTTTCTTCAATGCCGGTCACGATTCGTTCAAAAGACACCCCTAACTGGGTCAGGAGTTCCTGACGGCGCGGAGAGCCGGAAGCAAGATACAAAGACGTCATAGAAACCTTTTATTGCACGGCGAACTGCTGGCGGATTTTACGCATCAGCAGGAACAGCCACGGCCAGAGCACACCGTTCACTACACTACTCCAGAACACTTCCGGTCGGAAAGAGACATTGATCACTAAAAACTCTGCCCAGAAAACAACGATATCCGCAGCAAGCGACAACAACATCACCACCAGCGCCTGTTGCCAGAGCGCGAGGTTTCGAAAGAGCTGGAATTTAAGTGCGACGAGGTACGCGATAATGCTCATGGATAAGGCGCGCACGCCAAGCGTAGAGCCACTAATGAGATCCAGTATGGCACCCATCACAAAACCTGTGCCGACATTTACGCGGTGCGGCAGGGCAAGGATCCAGTAGAGTAAAATGAGCAGCACCCAGTTTGGCCGGAAGACGAGGATGTCGTCCGGCCAGGGCATGATTTGCAGCAACAGCGCAATGAGAAACGAGAGCCAGATAACCCAGCGTCCCTGGCTACGATAACTTGCCACTACTGCCCTCCTGACGAGAGCTTAGGCGGCGGTGGCGCATCCTGCGTCAAGCCCGTAGCAGGAGCCGGTACTGGCGCTGGCGGCCCCATGGAATCAGCGGGAGGAAGCACCTGCGGCATCATCTGCATCAGACGTTCGTTTGCCACGCGATGGACTTCTTCCGGGGTCATCGGGTTACTGCCGTTACGATCGGCGCCCCAGAGCAGCAGCAGGTAGCGCAGACGCTGTAAGCCCGCCGTTGGACGCGCCTGAATCACGGTGTAAGCACGCTGCGTATCCAGCTTCACGGATGAAACCACCCCGACCGGATACCCTTCCGGAAAACGTCCGCCCAGACCCGAGGTCACCAGCACGTCACCCACGCGGATGTCCGTATTAGCCGGCAGATGCTCCAGTTGCAGATCGTCCGTACAGCCGTTACCGGCCGCAATAACGCGGATGTCGTTACGCAGCACCTGAATCGGCAGCGCGTGGGTCGCATCGCAAATCAGCAAGACGCGGCTGGTCAGTTTGGCCACGGCAACAACCTGGCCGACAACGCCTTTATCGCTGATCATCGGCTGGCCTTCATAAACACCGTTTACGCTGCCCTTGTCGATAACCACCTGATCGCTGTACGGATCGTTCACCGTGGAGATGACCTGGGTCACCATCTTCTGCTCATCCTGACGCAGCGGCGAGCCAAGCAGTTCGCGCAGACGCGCGTTTTCCTGCTTATATTGCCCAAGCATCAGCAGCTCGCTGTTTTTCAGCAGCAGTTCCTGACGTAACGCCCGGTTTTCAAGTTCGAGTTGGTCGCGTGAAGACAGCGTTTGCGAAACGGAGTCGAGCAGTTCACGGGGACCATTTGATACAAAGTAGAAAGGACTGACGGCGGTATCCATGTACGTTCGGATTTGGCTGAACGTACCGAGGCGGCTATCGGCAATAATGACCCCAAGCGCAACCAGCACCGCCAGGATAAGGCGAAACTGTAGCGATGGGCCACGGCTAAAAATTGGCTTCATAGGCTATGCGTATTCTCGTGTCAGAGAGAAAGGGTAGCGATTCGCTACCCTTTCACAGCCGACTACTCTTCGCTGAACAAGTCGCCGCCGTGCATGTCGATCATTTCCAGCGCCTTGCCGCCACCACGGGCTACGCAAGTCAGTGGATCTTCTGCAACTACGACAGGAATTCCTGTCTCTTCCATCAACAGGCGGTCGAGGTTACGCAGCAGCGCACCACCACCGGTCAGAACCATACCGCGCTCGGAGATATCGGAAGCCAGTTCTGGCGGGCACTGTTCCAGCGCAACCATTACAGCACTCACGATACCGGTCAGCGGCTCTTGCAGCGCTTCGAGGATTTCGTTGGAATTCAGGGTAAAGCCGCGCGGAACGCCTTCTGCCAGGTTACGACCACGAACTTCGATTTCGCGTACTTCATCACCCGGGTAAGCAGAACCGATTTCGTGCTTGATACGCTCTGCGGTGGCTTCACCGATCAGAGAGCCGTAGTTACGGCGCACGTAATTAATGATGGCTTCGTCGAAACGGTCACCGCCGATACGCACGGAGGAGGAGTACACTACGCCGTTCAGGGAGATAACCGCCACTTCAGTGGTACCACCACCGATATCAACAACCATAGAACCGGTCGCTTCAGAAACAGGCAGGCCTGCACCGATTGCCGCCGCCATTGGCTCTTCAATCAGGAACACTTCACGCGCACCCGCACCCTGAGCGGATTCACGGATTGCACGACGTTCTACCTGAGTAGCACCGACTGGCACACACACCAGCACGCGCGGGCTTGGGCGCATGAAGCTGTTGCTGTGAACCTGTTTGATGAAGTGCTGAAGCATTTTTTCAGTCACGAAGAAGTCAGCAATCACGCCGTCTTTCATTGGACGGATCGCGGCGATGTTGCCTGGGGTACGACCCAGCATCTGCTTCGCATCATGACCGACCGCGGCCACGCTTTTTGGCGAGCCGGCACGATCCTGACGAATGGCCACAACGGAAGGCTCATTCAATACGATGCCTTGTCCTTTTACATAAATAAGGGTATTCGCGGTACCCAGGTCAATGGACAGGTCATTGGAAAACATGCCACGAAATTTTTTCAACATACTAAGGGATAATCCTGAAAGCTGGGGCGGAAAACAAAATCCGCTTACTTTACCAACCACACGCAGCAGCGACAAGGCGCAAAAATCGTCTGCTACGGTGAAAATTAGTGCAGTACGTTTCCTTTGTTACAAATTCGTCCCCTGAGTCCCTCAGGGCTGAGTAAACAGTAGCGTCCCTCACTTTCATTTGTAACCCGATAAAGGGCGTTCACTGGCTTTTTGCTCGTCTTACTCAAAGCTACAGGCGCGATATTCTACGTGAAAACAAATTAAACGGCAGGTCAAACAGAGTATCTTTGCAAATATTTTTTCACATTGGTGTCAAGCGGCTGTGAAGAGGCAAAGAAATCCCCCTGACCGCCCGCCACACCGCGCTCTGTCAACATCTGCCATTCGCTTCGCGAGCGTACGCCAGCGGCAAATACTTGAGTTTGTGTTCCTTTACAGGCTTCAACCAGGCTCTGTACCAGAAGCTGGTTTTCCGTGCGTTTATCGATATCCCTGACCAGCCCAGGATGAAGTTTCAGAATTTCGACATCCAGATCCTTAATCCAGCTGGTGCTGACCAGCGTCAGCCCCGCCTGGGTGACCGCAACACGCGCACCGAGCGCGTTGATCAAACGGACCACCGGGCGTAACCGACTGATGTGTTGACCTACATCCGCCTCTGCAAGTTCAAAAATAATGCGCTGTCGTTGCGATTTTTCGCATTGCATTAACGTATCGCGCAGCCAGCGCTGAAAACGGGGACGAATTAAGGACTCGACGGTGACCTGTAAAGCCAGAGTTTCTTCCGGCCAGAAAGATAAGAAAGGGATTAAGCGGGTAACTTGCTGGCGGTCATACTCTTCTGAAAGACCAAATTGCAGCACCATCGGCAGATACTCAGCGGAAATAACCTCTTCGGTACCGTCAAAGATGCGGCACATCAATTCCCGGTGATGCACGTGGCCGTTACGTAATACCGCCGGTTTTTGATAGATACGCGGCCCGCCGCGGCTCAGCATTTGCTCAATCAGCGTTCGCCAGCGCACGTTGCCGCGTCCTTTTTCCGGCAGAGAATCATCGTAAACCGCCCAGCCGTTCGCCCCCTGCAACACCGCATTGCGGGTCGCGGCCTCGGCGTGTTCCATCACCTGCTCGGTGGCCTGCCCGCCACGCCAGGCGCAGATCCCGATGTGTACCATGTCATCCCGGTCAAGCATTTTGCTCTGCGGCAGCGCATCAACCGCCTTCAGCAGCTGGCTGGCGATGCTTTCCGACTCTTTCAGGGTGCGGTGCGGCAGCAGAACGGCAAAATCGCTGCGGTGATAGCGCGCCAGCAGCGAGCCGGGATAGCGCATAATAAAGGTCGACAGCAGATTGATCAGCGTGAAGAGATTCTCTTCCGCCGCGCGTGCTCCCCAGGTTTCCCGCAGCAGGTCGAAGTCCGGCAGACGGATCATCATCACCACGCCGTGCGTACCCACCTTTTCCGGATCGTCCAGCAGCGTCGCCAGCTGATTATCGAAGAACAGGCGGTTATTAAGGCCGGTTTTATTATCCTGCGCGGCGTAGGAGCGGATCAGCGTATCCATACGGCTGCGCTGATCGCTGGCGAACTGAATTTCTGACAGCAGCATGTCGAGCGCGCTGCTGGTACGCGACGGCCATTCATAGACCGAGCCGCGAACCTGCTGGCCGCGCTCGCCGTTCAGAATGCGCACGGAACGGTTCTCCAGCAGCTCCTGGCCGGAGAGCTGACGGCGCAGCCAGCGCACGGCGAGAAAAATCACCAGCACGATAAAGGCAACGGAGAGGGTGAGCGGTGCGGTAGTGAGCAAGGACTGGAAGTAGTTGGCCATCGGATCCTGATAGACCATTTTTATCGTCATACCCGGATGTTTAATAGAGTGTATCGACACGTCCCGGAACTGGTTTACCGACCCGACGGGTCGATAGGTCCCCTGTCGCGCGTGGCTAAACACGATCTGCTTGCCCTGGAGAACGTCGACCCGGACGATATCAACAGGCACCATCAGCTCATCCAGCTCGCCCGACAGCGCCGAAAACGGGGTGGAGATCAGCCGCGTATCGATAACCGTGGCCACCGACTGGACCCGATTAACCAGCTTATCCTGAATCGCATTGTAGAAACTCAGGGAACAGCCAATCAGCGTGACGAAGATGGTGAGTCCCGTCAGCAGCGTGATAAAGGCTGAGAATTTCGTCGTTAATCGCATCCTTGAGATTACTCCGTGGGTTGATGGGGTAGCGAGTAAGCGCTAACTTGCATTTGAGATGCGGCATACTACCAAACCTGGTGTATCTGGCAATTTATTGCGTTAAATCGGCACTGCGTTTCAATGTGCGAGTATAGTCGTCAGAAATATTTTTCCAATCATCTGAGTCCTAAGGAACCTTATATGCAGGCTTTGATCTTAGAACAGCAGGACGGCAGCACGCTGGCCTCGGTGCAAACCATTGAAGAGAGCCGTTTGCCGGAAGGCGAAGTGACCGTTGATATCGATTGGTCCAGTCTCAACTACAAAGATGCGCTGGCGATCACCGGCAAAGGTAAAATCATCCGAAACTTTCCGATGGTGCCGGGTATCGACTTCGCCGGTCATGTTCATGCGAGTGAAGATCCGCGCTTCCACGTCGGCCAGCAGGTACTGCTCACCGGCTGGGGCGTGGGTGAAAACCACTGGGGCGGGCTGGCATCACAGGCACGCGTAAAAGGCGACTGGCTGGTGCCGATGCCGAACGGGCTGGACGGTCGTAAAGCGATGATTGTCGGCACGGCGGGCTTTACCGCCATGCTCTGCGTGATGGCGCTGGAAGATGCCGGGGTCCGTCCTGAATCCGGTGAAATCGTGGTGACCGGCGCAAGCGGTGGCGTGGGCAGCACCGCCGTGGCGCTCCTGCACAAGCTGGGCTATCAGGTGGCGGCCGTTTCGGGTCGCGAAAGCACCCATGATTACCTGCGTCAGCTGGGCGCCAGCCGGATTCTGGGTCGCGACGAATTTGCTGAAACCCGTCCGCTGGAAAAACAGGTCTGGGCAGGAGCCGTCGATACCGTCGGTGACAAGGTGCTGGCGAAAGTGCTGGCACAGATGAACTACGGCGGCTGCGTGGCGGCCTGCGGCCTGGCGGGTGGATTTGCCCTGCCAACCACGGTGATGCCATTTATTCTGCGCAACGTGCGCTTACAGGGCGTCGATTCGGTGATGACCCCGCCAGCGCGCCGCGCCGAAGCCTGGGAACGCCTGTCGCGCGACCTGCCGGAGTCGTTCTATAGCCAGAGCGCAACGGAAATCAGCCTCAGCCAGGCGCCTGAATATGCCAGTAAGATCATGGATAACGCCTTCCACGGCCGTGCGCTGGTGAAAATTGCCTAATCTTCAAATTTTCGTGACATATTCGCGCTAATCGTTCTCCTCCGTCATGCTTAGAAAAACGCATGACGGAGGATGCCATGAAAACCAGAAAACTGACGGAAGCCGACGTAACGTCCGAGTCTGTCTTTATGTTACAGCGCCGCCAGATCCTGAAAATGCTTGGCATTAGCGCCACAGCCCTGACGCTCACCCCGGCGGCCCACGCCGATCTGCTCGACTGGTTTAAAGGCAACGATCGCCCGAAAGCCCCGTCCGGTGCCCCGCTCACCTTTACCAAACCTGCCGAATGGCAAAACAAACAGGCGCTGACCCCGGAAGATAAAGTCACCGGCTACAACAACTTCTATGAATTTGGCCTCGATAAGGCCGATCCTGCCGCCAACGCGGGCGGGATGAAAACCGATCCCTGGACGCTGAAGATTGACGGCGAAGTGGCGAAACCGCTGACCCTGGATCATCACGACCTCACCACCCGCTTCCCGCTGGAAGAGCGAATCTATCGGATGCGCTGCGTTGAAGCCTGGTCGATGGTGGTGCCGTGGGTCGGCTTCCCGCTGCACAAGCTGCTGGCGCTGGTTGAGCCCACCAGCAACGCAAAATATGTCTCCTTCCAGACGCTCTACTCCCCGGAGCAGATGCCCGGCCAGAAGGACCGCTTTATCGGCGGCGGGCTGGCCTATCCTTACGTCGAAGGACTGCGCCTCGACGAGGCGATGCATCCCCTGACCCTGCTGACCGTGGGGGTTTACGGTAAAGCGCTTCCGCCGCAAAACGGGGCGCCCATTCGCTTAACCGTGCCGTGGAAATATGGCTTTAAGGGGATCAAATCGATTGTCAGCATCAAGCTCACCCGCGAGCGTCCGCCAACCACCTGGAACCTGGCGGCACCCGACGAGTACGGCTTTTTTGCCAACGTGAACCCGCACGTTGACCACCCGCGCTGGTCGCAGGCGACGGAGCGCTTTATCGGCTCCGGCGGCGCGCTGGACGTAAAACGTCAGCCGACCCTGCTGTTCAACGGCTATGCGGATGAGGTCGCTTCGCTGTATCGGGGCCTGGATCTGCGGGAGAACTTCTAGTGCGGTTAACGGCAAAACAAATCACCTGGCTGAAGGTGCTTCTGCACCTCGCCGGGCTGCTTCCTTTTATCTGGCTGTTCTGGGCCGCCAGTCAGGGCTACTTCAGCGCCGACCCGGCGAAGGATATTCAACACTTTACGGGTAGGATGGCTCTGAAATTCTTGCTCGCCACCTTGCTGGTCACGCCGCTGGCGCGTTACGCTAAACAGCCATTATTGATACGTACCCGCCGTCTTTTAGGGCTATGGTGTTTTGCCTGGGCAACGCTGCATCTCACCAGCTATGCGCTGCTTGAACTGGGTATTAACAATCTGGCATTGCTCGGCAGCGAGCTGGTTACGCGCCCTTATCTGACGCTCGGGATCGTAAGCTGGCTGATTTTACTGGCGTTGACGCTCACCTCGACGCAGTATGCACAGCGAAAACTGGGCCGACGCTGGCAACTTTTGCACAACTTCGTCTATCTTGTGGCGATCCTCGCACCGATACATTTCCTGTGGTCGGTGAAGATATTATCCCCGCAGCCCATCCTCTACGCGCTGGCGGCAATTGTGCTTTTAGCGTGGCGTTACAAGAAGTTCCGCCAGTGGTTTCGATAGTTCGCGAAACTGTGCGTTTTCCCGCAGATTACTTATCAACCGCGACTCTTTTACGGTTTGCAGTTGATAATCTTCCCTGATAAGACCAGTATTTAGCTGCCAAATGCTACGAAATCGTTATAATGTGCGACTTTGGTTTTCCTGACAGGGGTTTTAGGCCTCTGAAAAGGTGACAATCGCGCATCGAAGGTATATTTTGTTTTTTACCGGACATTCGTAGGAGATAGCGGCACAATGGCTGACAAATTCCAGATCTTAGTTCTCAACGGACCGAACCTTAACATGCTCGGCACCCGTGAGCCGGAGAAGTACGGCACGCTGACATTGAACGAAATTGTTAACCGTCTTGGTACGGAAGCAGCCTCGCTAAATGTGGGTCTGGATCATTTTCAGTCAAATGCGGAGTACGCAATCATCGACCGTATTCATCAGGCTAAAGACACTGTGGACTATATCCTGATCAATCCGGCCGCGTTTACGCACACCAGCGTTGCTATCCGTGACGCCCTGCTCGCCGTGAGTATCCCGTTTATCGAGATCCACCTGAGCAACGTACACGCCCGAGAGCCGTTCCGTCACCATTCGTACCTGTCAGATATCGCCGCTGGCGTGATCTGCGGGCTGGGTGCAGACGGTTATTCATACGCTTTACAGACAGCGGTCAAACGCTTGTCACAATCACACTAAACAAGAGTACGGAACCCACTCATGGATATTCGTAAGATTAAAAAACTGATCGAGCTGGTTGAAGAATCAGGCATCTCCGAACTGGAAATTTCTGAAGGCGAAGAGTCTGTACGCATCAGCCGTGCAGCCCCAGCCGCTAGCTACCCGGTAATGCAGCAAGCTTACGCTGCCCCTGTGCAGCAGCCTGCGCTTGCCGCAGCCGTTGCGCCAGCAGCAGAAGCCGCACCTGCCGCAGCCGCAGAAATCAGTGGTCACATCGTACGTTCCCCAATGGTTGGTACTTTCTACCGCACCCCGAGCCCGGACGCGAAGGCGTTCATCGAAGTCGGCCAGAAAGTCAACGTAGGCGATACCCTGTGCATCGTTGAAGCCATGAAAATGATGAACCAGATCGAAGCAGACAAGTCAGGTACTGTGAAAGCGATTCTGGTCGAAAGTGGTCAGCCGGTTGAATTTGACGAGCCGCTGGTCGTCATCGAGTAACGAGGCGAACATGCTGGATAAAATTGTTATCGCCAACCGCGGCGAGATTGCTCTGCGTATTCTTCGTGCCTGTAAAGAACTGGGCATCAAGACCGTCGCCGTGCACTCAAGTGCGGATCGCGATTTAAAACACGTATTGCTGGCGGATGAGACTGTCTGTATTGGGCCGGCTCCGTCCGTAAAAAGCTATCTGAACATCCCGGCCATCATCAGCGCTGCTGAAATCACCGGCGCGGTGGCTATTCACCCGGGATACGGCTTCCTCTCTGAGAACGCCAACTTTGCTGAGCAGGTTGAACGCTCTGGCTTCATCTTCATCGGCCCGAAAGCCGACACCATTCGCCTGATGGGTGACAAAGTGTCTGCGATCACCGCGATGAAAAAAGCCGGTGTTCCAACCGTTCCAGGTTCTGACGGCCCGTTGACCGACGATATGGATGCTAACCGTGCTCATGCTAAACGCATTGGCTACCCGGTTATCATCAAAGCGTCCGGCGGCGGCGGCGGTCGCGGTATGCGCGTTGTGCGCAGCGATGCTGAACTGGCCCAGTCCATCTCCATGACCAAAGCTGAAGCGAAAGCCGCGTTCAGCAACGACATGGTGTACATGGAAAAATACCTGGAAAACCCACGCCACATCGAAATTCAGGTGCTGGCTGACGGTCAGGGTAACGCTATCTATCTGGCTGAACGTGACTGCTCCATGCAGCGTCGTCACCAGAAAGTGGTCGAAGAAGCACCAGCACCGGGCATCACGCCGGAACTGCGTCGCTACATCGGCGAGCGTTGTTCTAAAGCCTGCGTTGACATCGGCTATCGCGGTGCGGGTACGTTCGAATTCCTGTTCGAAAACGGCGAGTTCTATTTCATCGAAATGAACACCCGTATTCAGGTAGAACACCCGGTTACCGAAATGATCACCGGCGTTGACCTGATCAAAGAGCAGCTGCGTATCGCTGCCGGTCAGCCGCTGTCCATCAAACAGGAAGAAGTCCAGGTGAAAGGCCATGCGGTCGAGTGCCGTATCAACGCCGAAGACCCGAACACCTTCCTGCCAAGCCCGGGTAAAATCACGCGTTTCCACGCGCCGGGTGGCTTTGGTGTGCGTTGGGAGTCCCATATCTACGCCGGTTACACCGTACCGCCGTACTATGACTCAATGATCGGTAAGCTGATTTGCTACGGCGAAAACCGTGACGTGGCGATTGCCCGCATGAAGAACGCCCTGCAAGAGCTGATCATCGACGGCATCAAAACCAACGTTGATTTGCAGATGCGCATCATGAGCGACGAGCACTTCCAGAATGGTGGAACCAACATCCACTACCTGGAGAAAAAACTCGGTCTGCAAGAGAAGTAAGGTTGCGTTGACGCGAAAAGGCCGGTTAATCCGGCCTTTTTTATTTCTGGGGATCGGAAAGCCCCATCATGTACAATCCCCGCTTTCTTCATCCACAAGGGACAAACAATGGACACGCGTTTTGTTCAGGCCCATAAAGAGGCGCGCTGGGCGCTGTGGCTGACCCTTCTCTATCTTGCCGCATGGTTAGTAACTGCTTACTTACCTGATTCCGCGATTGGCATCACCGGCCTGCCGCACTGGTTTGAAATGGCCTGCCTGCTGGTTCCGCTGGTCTTTATTCTGCTGTGCTGGGCGATGGTGAAATTTATCTATCGCGATATTCCCCTGGAGGACGATGATGCAGCTTGAAGTCATTCTGCCCCTGATCGCTTACCTGCTGGTGGTGTTTGGCCTGTCCGTTTATGCGATGCGTAAAAGAACCACCGGCACGTTTCTGAACGAATATTTCCTCGGCAGCCGTTCGATGGGCGGCGTGGTGCTGGCGATGACGCTGACCGCCACCTACATCAGCGCGAGCTCGTTTATCGGCGGGCCGGGCGCGGCCTATAAATACGGGCTGGGATGGGTACTGCTGGCGATGATCCAGCTGCCTGCCGTCTGGCTCTCGCTCGGCATTCTCGGTAAAAAGTTCGCCATTCTGGCTCGCCGCTACAACGCGGTGACGCTCAACGACATGCTGTTCGCGCGCTATCAGAGCCGCCTGCTGGTGTGGCTGGCGAGCTTAAGCCTGCTGGTTGCCTTTATTGGCGCCATGACGGTGCAGTTTATCGGCGGTGCGCGACTGCTGGAAACCGCTGCCGGTATTCCCTATGAAACGGGCCTGATTATCTTCGGCGTGAGTATCGCGCTCTACACCGCGTTCGGCGGTTTCCGCGCCAGCGTGCTTAACGATGCGATGCAGGGCATGGTGATGCTTATCGGCACCATCGTGCTGCTGGTGGGCATCGTCCACGCCGCCGGCGGGCTGGGCCATGCGGTTGAAACCCTTGAGGCGATCGATCCGAAGCTGATCTCTCCTCAGGGGGCGGACGATATCCTGTCGCCAACCTTTATGACCTCCTTCTGGGTGCTGGTCTGCTTCGGCGTGATTGGCCTGCCGCACACCGCCGTGCGCTGCATCTCCTATAAAGACAGCAAGGCGGTTCACAAAGGCATTATTATCGGCACCATCGTGGTGGCGGTCCTGATGTTCGGCATGCATCTGGCGGGCGCGTTGGGCCGGGCCGTTATTCCGGATCTGACGGTGCCTGACCTGGTGATCCCGACCCTGATGGTAAAAGTGCTGCCGCCGTTTGCCGCCGGGATCTTCCTCGCCGCGCCAATGGCCGCGATTATGTCGACCATCAACGCCCAGCTCCTGCAAAGTTCCGCTACGATCATTAAAGATCTGTACCTGAACCTGCACCCCGAACAGGTGGCGAATGAACGCCGCCTGAAGCGCATGTCGGCGGCGATCACGCTGATATTAGGTGCGCTGCTGCTGCTGGCCGCGTGGCGTCCGCCGGAGATGATCATCTGGCTGAACCTGCTGGCCTTTGGCGGCCTCGAAGCCGTCTTCCTGTGGCCGCTGGTGCTGGGGCTGTACTGGGAGAGGGCGAATGCCGCCGGGGCGCTAAGCGCTATGATTGTCGGAGGCGTGCTGTATGCCGTGCTCGCGACCTTTAAAATACAGTACCTGGGCTTCCATCCGATTGTCCCGTCGTTACTGCTAAGCTTGCTGGCGTTTGTGGTCGGGAACCGTTTCGGTCAACCCGTTCCGCAGGCCGCCGTAATTTCTACTGATAAATAAAGAGTTTTGCCATGCCGTGGATCCAACTAAAACTGAACACAACCGGCGCTAACGCCGAAGAGCTAAGCGATGCGCTGATGGAAGCCGGTTCGGTTTCTATCACCTTCCAGGACACGCATGACACGCCGGTGTTTGAACCGCTGCCGGGCGAAACCCGCCTGTGGGGCGACACGGACGTGATCGGCCTGTTCGACGCCGAAACCGACATGAAAGAGGTCGTCGCCATTCTGGAAAACCACCCGCTGCTGGGTGCGGGCTTCGTGCATAAAATTGAGCAGCTGGAAGACAAAGACTGGGAGCGCGAGTGGATGGATAACTTCCACCCGATGCAGTTCGGCAAGCGTCTGTGGATCTGCCCAAGCTGGCGCGACGTGCCTGACAAAAACGCGGTCAACGTGATGCTCGATCCGGGTCTGGCGTTTGGTACCGGCACCCACCCGACCACCTCCCTGTGCTTACAGTGGCTGGACGGCTTAGATCTGGAAGGCAAAACGGTGATCGACTTCGGCTGCGGATCCGGGATCCTCGCCATCGCCGCGCTGAAACTCGGCGCCGCCAAAGCTATCGGGATCGACATCGATCCGCAGGCGATTCAGGCCAGCCGCGATAACGCAGAGCGCAATGGCGTATCCGATCGTCTTGAGCTGTATCTGCCGGACGCCCAGCCAGCGGCCATGAAAGCCGATGTGGTCGTCGCCAACATTCTGGCTGGCCCGCTGCGCGAACTGGCCCCGTTAATCAGCGTGCTGCCGGTTGAGGGCGGTCTGTTAGGCCTGTCCGGTATTCTGGCAAGCCAGGCCGACAGCGTTTGCGAAGCCTATGCCGATCTCTTCGCCCTCGACCCGGTGGTTGAGAAAGAAGAGTGGTGCCGCATTACGGGCCGCAAGAAGTAATTTTTCCGCGTGGCCATCCCCTGGCCACGCTATTTTTCCCCACGATTTGCCTCTTTTAGCACCCTGCTCTCCGGTAAAATATCGCTAATTTTTTCGCATTAAATATCTTTTATCATCAATCATTTACCGGAAGAATATTATGAAACCATTTGCTGGAAAAATGGCTGCGCTCGCGCTCGGCATGATGTCTGTCTCCGCGTGGGCATCCCACTGGAGCTATGACGGTGAAGGGGCGCCGGAAAACTGGGGCAAACTGGATGAAACCTTCAAAACCTGTCAGACCGGCATGAACCAGTCCCCAATCAACATCGACAGCACCGTTAACGCCCACCTCGCCCCGCTCAAAACCCACTACACCGACGGCCCTGTCACGCTGATTAACAACGGCCATACCATTCAGGCAGGTGAGAAAGCCGATACTCAGGACAGCATCACGCTGGATAACCAGACCTGGACGCTGCAACAGTTCCACTTCCATGCGCCGAGCGAGAACACCATCCACGGCAAAAAAGCGGCGATGGAGATGCATCTGGTGCATAAAAACGCAAAAGGTGAATTAACGGTGGTGGCGGTGATGTTCAACGTGGGTAAGGCCAACGGCGAGCTGGACAACCTGTGGCGCGCCATGCCGCAGCAGGCCGAGCAAAGCGCGGAACTCACCACCCATCTGAACCTGAACACGCTGCTGCCAACAGACAAAACCTACTGGCGCTTTAGCGGCTCGCTGACCACGCCGCCGTGCTCTGAAGGGGTGACGTGGATTATGATGAAGCACCCGCTCACGCTGTCTGCCGCCCAGCTGGAGAAATTCAGCCACACCATGCACCACGATAATAATCGTCCGGTACAGTCACTTCATGGTCGAGTAGTCATTGAATAAAGTCTGATTTCTGCGCTGAGATCATGTTCTAAAAATGCGACCTGGATCGCAAAGAAGCGGGATAATCTGCTGCTAAAAACAGCAGATTATCCCGGTTATGTGCGACATTTTTTCAGAAAAGATGAGAAGTTACGGGAATTTGTAAGAGGCGATAAATTAATCGTTATCACATAACTTTATGATTTAAATGATTAATAATTTTTACTGCCCTTTCGGCGTGGCGATGCATTGATCTACAACAGTGGATTGTTCAAAGTTTGGCCTTTCATCTCGTGCAAAAAATGCGTAATATACGCCGCCTTGCAGTCACAGTATGGTCATTTCTTAACTCATGCGCATCGGACACCACCAGCTCAGAAATCGCCTGATCGCAGCACCTATGGCAGGTATTACCGACCGACCATTCAGGACGCTGTGCTATGAGATGGGAGCAGGATTAACCGTTTCCGAGATGATGTCGTCTAACCCGCAGGTCTGGGAAAGCGACAAGTCCCGCCTTCGGATGGTGCACATTGATGAGCCAGGTATTCGCACCGTGCAAATCGCCGGAAGCGTACCTGAAGAGATGGCTGATGCCGCGCGTATCAACGTGGAAAGTGGCGCCCAGATTATTGATATCAATATGGGTTGCCCGGCCAAGAAAGTGAATCGCAAGCTTGCAGGTTCAGCCCTTCTGCAATACCCCGACCAGGTGAAGTCTATCCTGACGGCGGTTGTCAGCGCGGTGGACGTTCCTGTTACGTTAAAGATTCGCACGGGTTGGTCGCCGGAACACCGTAACTGCGTAGAGATTGCCCAACTGGCCGAAGACTGTGGCATTCAGGCCCTGACCATTCATGGACGCACTCGCGCCTGTTTGTTCAACGGCGAAGCTGAATACGACAGCATTCGGGCAGTTAAGCAGAAAGTTTCCATTCCGATTATCGCGAATGGCGACATAACTGACCCGCTTAAAGCCAGAGCCGTGCTCGACTATACGGGAGCTGATGCTCTGATGATAGGACGTGCGGCTCAGGGAAGACCCTGGATCTTTCGGGAAATCCAGCACTATCTGGACTCCGGAGAGTTGCTTGCTCCACTGCCTCTGGCAGAGATTAAGCGCTTGCTTTGTGCGCATGTTCGGGAGTTGCATGACTTTTATGGTCAGGCAAAAGGTTACCGAATTGCGCGTAAACACGTTTCCTGGTATCTCCAGGAACACGCTCCAAATGACCAGTTTCGGCGCACATTCAACGCCATAGAGGATGCCAGCGTACAGCTGGAGGCGTTGGAGGCATACTTCGAAAATCTTGCGTAATGAAATAAAGAGCTGACAGAACTATGTTCGAACAACGCGTAAATTCTGACGTACTGACCGTTTCCACCGTTAACTCCCAGGACCAGGTAACTCAAAAGCCCCTGCGTGACTCGGTTAAACAAGCACTGAAGAACTATTTTGCTCAACTGAACGGTCAGGATGTTAATGACCTGTATGAGCTGGTACTGGCTGAAGTTGAACAGCCACTGTTGGACATGGTGATGCAATACACCCGCGGTAACCAGACCCGCGCTGCGCTGATGATGGGTATCAACCGTGGTACTCTGCGCAAGAAACTGAAAAAATACGGCATGAACTAATTTCGATTAGCGAAATGCTTGTTTAAAAAGGCGCTACCTGGCATGGGGATGCGCCTTTTTTATTGCCGCTCGCAAAGCCGCCCGTCATGAGCGTCAACGCTTTGTAAACCTTCCTCTCCCCCACTTTTCAACCTTCCTAATTCGTGTATATTTCCACCACCTTAAATGCCTCTTTTCTCCCGGAATGACACAATGATTCGTAAGTACTGGTGGCTGGTCGTGTTTGCTGTATCAATATTCCTTTTTGATGCTTTGCTGATGCAGTGGATCGAGCTTATCTCCACCGAGACCGACAAGTGTCGCAATATGAATTCCGTGAATCCGCTAAAACTGGTCAACTGCGCCGATCTCGATTAAGCCTCTAACGTCGTTGAAATCCCTGTTATCACCTAGTAAAAGCAGGGATTTAAATCACTTTTCGTCATTACCTTTGGGTGATAATGTCTCAGCCCTTCTCCACCGCTCTTGCTAAATGCCTTTCATCGAGTTGAACAGACCATGCTGGTAAGCCAATACAACCCAATCCTTGTCGTGCTCTCCTTTGTTGTCGCCATCCTTGCTGCTTATACCGCCCTGAATATGGCCGCTCGCGTTGCGGGAAGCGAGGGTGTGTCTGCGCGTATCTGGCTTGCGGGGGGCGGTGTAGCTATGGGGATAGGCGTGTGGGCAATGCACTTCATCGGGATGCTGGCGATGGATCTCTCCATGAGCATGAGCTACAACGCCGTGCTCACGGTATTGTCGATGGCGATTGCCATTGGCTCCTCGCTGTTTGCGCTGTGGCTCGTCAGCTGTGAACGCCTGCGGCTGCGCCGTCTGCTGCCCGGCGCGCTGATTATGGGACTCGGGATTGTTGCCATGCACTATACCGGCATGGGGGCGCTGGAGGTCACGCCGGGGATTGTCTGGAATATAACCTGGGTGGCGATTTCGGTGGTCATTGCCCTCGCCGCTTCGCTGGCCGCCCTGTGGCTGACGTTCCGCTTACGCCATGACGCGGCGCAGGTTGCCCTGATGCGGCTTGGCGCGGCCATGACGATGGGGATCGCCATCGCCGGCATGCACTATGCGGGGATGAAGGCGGCGCAGTTCCCGATGTCGACGATGGTGCATCATCACGGCATTAATGGCAGCTGGCTGGCGGTGCTGGTGAGCGTCGTCGCCCTGTCGATTCTTGGGATCGGCCTGCTCGTGTCGATGCTGGACGCGCGCCTTCAGGCCCGCACCTCGCTGCTTGCCCGTTCGCTGGCGGAAGCTAACCGCGAGCTGGCGCAACTGGCGCTGCACGACACGCTGACCCGCCTGCCCAACCGCATTCTGCTGGAAGACCGACTCGATCAGGCCATCAGCAAGGCCGACCGCGAAGGCAACCCCTTTGCGCTGATGTTTATGGATCTCGACGGCTTTAAGGCCGTAAACGATGCCTACGGTCACGACGTCGGCGACAAGCTGCTGGTGTCGGTCACGAAACGTTTGCTGCTGCCGCTGAAAGGCCAATACACCCTCGCGCGTATCGGCGGCGATGAGTTTGTCCTGCTGGCTGAAATTCAGGGGCCGGACGACGCCGCCTCCCTCGCCAGCGCGCTGGTGCGTGCCATCGACAGCCCCTTCTCGATTGACCCGTATGAGCTGATGGTAACGCTCAGTATCGGTATCGCGCTCTATCCGCACGACGGGCAAAACGACCGCGAGCTGATGTTTAACGCAGACGCGGCGATGTATCACACCAAGCATATGGGCCGAAACGGTTACCACTTTTTCCAGCCGTCAATGAACACCCTGGCGCAGACCCATTTGCAGCTGATGAACGACCTGTGGATGGCTATCGATCGTAACGAACTGCGCCTGCTCTATCAGCCGAAATTCCACGCCCCGGCCGGGCCGATCCTCGGCTTTGAAGCCCTGCTGCGCTGGCAACATCCGAAGCAGGGGCTGCTGGCACCGGATATGTTCCTGCCGCTCGCCGAGAAAACGGGGCTGATCGTCCCTATCGGCAACTGGGTGATTAACGAAGCCTGCCGCCAGCTGCGGGAGTGGCATATGCAGGGGCATGAGAGCTGGTCGATGGCGGTCAACCTGTCGACGCTACAGTTTGAGCAGCCTTCGCTGGTGCAAACCGTGCTCGACTGTCTGGCGCGCCATAGCGTCCCGCCGGAAATGCTCATTCTGGAAGTGACCGAAACCACGGCGATGAGCAACCCTGACGAGAGCGTGCGCGTCCTGACCGAGCTGACCGATGCAGGCGTAAAAGCCTCGATTGACGATTTTGGGACGGGCTATTCAAGCCTGCTCTATCTCAAGCGCCTTCCGGCCTGCGAGCTGAAAATCGACCGCGCCTTCGTGAAGGAGCTGAGCGGAGAGAGCGACGATGCGACCATCGTGTCGGCGATTGTGGCGCTGGCGAAGACCTTAAATCTGAAGGTGGTCGCGGAAGGGGTTGAAACGCAGGCGCAGCAGGAATTTTTGACCGAGCTTGGCTGCAACACCTTGCAGGGGTATCTGCTGGGCAAACCGGTCAGCGCGCAAACCGTCGACGCGCTGTGTCAAAACGGCGAGATGTTACCGGCAAACGCGCCTCGTGAACCATCATAACCCTGCGCCATAAACCGCTGGCGACACCTGCGCGCCTGGCAGTGTCGCCAGAATATTATCCACCAGCGCCGGGGCCTGCTGATAAAGATTAAAACTGTCGCTATTCATTAACCAGTTTTTAATGACTCCGCTAAAAAAGCCGTGAAATACAATCAGCGCCAGTTCGATATTCACATTCGGTGAAATAACCTTTCTTGAGATGCACTGTTCAAGCGTGCCGCGAAGATATTCGTCATTTATGCCAATCCGGTTACGAATTTCACACTCTGAAATCATATCGCTATTAAATTCACACTTATGATAAAGAATTTGTAATAACGCGCACTGGTGAGGATCCCGCGCAATAAATTGCAGGCTGGCAATAAACTGTTCACGCAGCATTAACAGGGGATCATCCTCTTTTGATAATGACAGCCGATCGCGGATGATTTCACGAAGCGGTAATTGCTGTTCCCAGATGGCATTAAATATTTCGGACTTGCTGGAAAAATGCCAGTAGATTGCCCCGCGCGTCAGATTTGCCGCATCCGCAATATCGGTCAGCGTGGTGCTCGCCACGCCACGTGTGGAAAACTGCACGATAGCCGCCTCTATCAGCTGCTGCCGGGTCTTTTCAGCGTCTTCTTTCTTTTTACGTGCCATCGACGGTCGCTCATTATTAACTGGGATAAAACAGAATAAAAACATCGTCCTTAACAGGGGAGCGGAAGTATTCAACAGAACCGTTTTTTATTTTGTACAAAAAACTCACCTTTCTGAATTCATATACTAAACGAATAGATTGATGTAATTGAATTCACCAAAAATATGCATGGTTTTTATTAAAGATACCTAAGATTACCGCTATCCCCGTGCGCGATCGCAAAAAAATGAGTCCAGGATTGGATCTAAGCTCTTTCTCAGCACGTATAAATCAAAAAAAAGTAAATACCCTCCTTATTATACGCAGCTAACTTTTTGATTTATGCCCACCAGCCCTCACTCCGATCCCCGGCAAATATCGGTAACGGGTTTTTAAAGGAACAGTAATGACGATCCATTTCAGGCTATTACCTTTATCCGGTTTTATTGTTTGTGCTGCCCTGCTTTCAGGCTGCGATGGTCAGGACGGCCAGCAGCAGCAGCACGCGCAGGCGCCAGCCGTCAGCGTTTATACCGTTAAAAGCGCCCCGCTGTCCGTCACCACCGAGCTGCCGGGCAGAACGGACGCATACCGCGTGGCGGAGGTTCGCCCTCAGGTGAGCGGGATCGTCCTGCGCCGCAACTTCACCGAAGGCGGTGATGTCAACGCGGGCGACTCTCTGTATCAGATCGATCCGGCGACCTATCAGGCCGCGTATGACAGCGCCAAAGGCGATCTGGCAAAAGCGCAGGCCGCCGCCCGCATTGCGCATCTGACGGTGAAACGCTATGTACCGCTGGTGGGGACACAGTATGTGAGTAAACAAGAGTACGATCAGGCGGTGGCGACCGCCCAGCAGGCGGATGCCGGCGTCACTGCCGCACAGGCGGCCGTCGAAAGCGCCCGCATTAACCTCGCCTATACCAAAGTCACGTCGCCAATTAGCGGACGCATCGGCAAATCCAGCGTAACCGAAGGGGCGCTTGTGACTAACGGGCAAGCCACCGCGCTGGCGACCGTCCAGCAACTCGATCCGATTTACGTCGACGTAACCCAGTCCAGCAGCGACTTTATGCATCTGAAGCAGTCGAGCCTGCAAAAAGGCGACGGCGGCAGCAGCGTCCAGCTGTTGATGGAAAACGGCCAGCCTTATCCGCTGAAAGGCACCCTGCAATTCTCTGACGTGACGGTGGACGAAAGCACCGGCTCGATCACCCTGCGCGCCATCTTCCCGAACCCGCAGCATATGTTATTGCCCGGTATGTTCGTGCGCGCCCGCATTGATGAAGGCACTCAGCCGGACGCCATTCTTGTGCCTCAGCAGGGCGTAAACCGTACCCCGCGCGGCGACGCTACGGTAATGGTGGTCAACGATAAAAACCAGGTGGAATCCCGCACGGTCGTCGCGCCGCAGGCCGTTGGCGATCGCTGGCTGGTAACGGAAGGGCTGAAAAACGGCGACCGTGTGATCGTCAGCGGCCTGCAAAAGGTTCGCCCTGGCGTCACCGTGGTGGCAACGCCTGACACCTCCGCAACGCCCGCCGGTTAAGGACAAAAAATGGCTAATTTCTTTATCCAGCGGCCGGTTTTCGCCTGGGTCCTTGCCATCATTTTGATGATTGCAGGTGGGCTGGCGATTTTAAAACTTCCCGTTGCCCAGTATCCGACCATTGCGCCGCCCGCGGTTGCCGTGACGGCAAGCTATCCGGGCGCTGACGCCCAGACGGTGCAGGATACCGTGACGCAGGTTATCGAACAGAACATGAACGGCATCGATAACCTGATGTATATGTCCTCCACCAGCGACTCTTCCGGTAGCGTCACCATCACCCTGACCTTCCAGTCAGGCACCGATCCGGATATCGCGCAGGTTCAGGTTCAGAACAAACTCCAGCTCGCCATGCCGCTGCTGCCGCAGGAGGTTCAGCAGCAGGGGATTGGCGTGGAGAAATCCAGCAGCAGCTTCCTGCTGGTGGCGGGCTTTGTTTCCGACAATAAAAGCCTGACTCAGGACGACATTTCGGACTACGTGGCGTCGAACGTGAAGGACGCCATCAGCCGTACCTCCGGCGTGGGCGACGTGCAGCTGTTTGGTGCGCAGTACGCGATGCGTATCTGGCTCGACAGCAACGCGATGAACAAATACCAGCTGACGCCGCTGGACGTGATCAACGAGCTGAAAACGCAGAACAACCAGATTGCAGCCGGTCAGCTGGGCGGAACGCCTGCCGTGCCGGGCCAGCAGCTGAACGCTTCTATCATTGCGCAGACCCGCCTCAAAACGCCGGAAGAGTTTGGTCGCGTCACGCTGAAGGTGAACCAGGACGGCTCGATGGTGCATCTGAAGGACGTGGCCCGCATTGAGCTGGGCGGCGAAAACTACAACATGGTGACCAAAATCAACGGCCAGGCGGCAACCGGGCTGGGGATCAAGCTGGCGACCGGGGCAAACGCGCTGGATACCGCAGCGGCCATCAAAACCAAGCTGGCGCAGCTGCAACCTTTCTTCCCGCAGGGGCTGAAGGTGGTTTACCCGTACGACACCACGCCGTTTGTGAAAATCTCGATTCACGAGGTGGTCAAAACGCTGTTTGAGGCGATTATCCTCGTCTTCCTGGTGATGTACCTGTTCCTGCAAAACCTGCGCGCGACGCTCATTCCGACCATCGCGGTGCCCGTAGTGCTGCTCGGCACCTTCGCGGTGCTCGCGGCCTTTGGCTTCTCAATCAACACCCTGACGATGTTCGGGATGGTGCTGGCGATAGGGCTACTCGTCGATGATGCCATCGTGGTGGTTGAGAACGTCGAGCGCGTGATGGTGGAAGACAAGCTGCCGCCAAAAGAGGCGACGCAGAAGTCGATGGAGCAGATCCAGGGCGCGCTGGTGGGGATCGCGATGGTGCTCTCGGCGGTATTTATCCCAATGGCCTTCTTCGGCGGCTCGACCGGGGCGATTTACCGCCAGTTCTCTCTGACGATTGTCTCTGCGATGGCGCTCTCCGTGCTGGTCGCCCTGATTCTAACCCCCGCGCTCTGCGCCACGCTGCTCAAGCCCGCCTCGGCGGATCATCACGTTAAAGGCGGTTTCTTCGGCTGGTTCAACGCCCTCTTTGATAAGAGCGTGGAGCATTACAGCAACAGCGTCAGCGGTATTCTGCGTAAAACCGGACGTTACCTGCTGATCTACGTCCTTATCGTCGGCGGCATGGCGGTGCTGTTCCTGCGCCTGCCCACCTCCTTCCTGCCCGAAGAGGATCAGGGGGTGTTTATGACGATGGTTCAGCTTCCGGCCGGCGCCACGCAAACCCGTACCCAGCAGGTGCTCGATCGGGTGCAGAATTACTATCTGAACCAGGAGAAGGCGAATGTGGAATCGGTGTTTACCGTTAACGGCTTTAGCTTCAGCGGGCAGGGGCAAAACTCCGGTATCGCGTTTGTAAGCCTGAAGCCCTGGGAAGAGCGCCCGGGGAGCGAAAACAACGTCACCGCGATTGTTGCCCGCGCGACGAAGGCCTTCAGCCAGATAAAAGATGGCCTTGTGTTTCCGTTTAACCTGCCCGCCATTATCGAGCTGGGTACCGCGACGGGCTTTGACTTCGAGCTGATTGACCAGGCCAACCTGGGACATACGCAGCTGACGCAGGCGCGTAATCAGCTGCTCGGCATGGTGAAAGCCCATCCTGACCTGCTGGTGCGCGTGCGTCCTAACGGGCTGGAAGATACGCCGCAGTTCAAGCTCGATGTGGATCAGGAAAAAGCGCAGGCGCTGGGCGTGAGTATTTCTGACGTTAACCAGACCATCTCGACCGCGCTGGGCGGCACTTATGTGAACGACTTTATCGACCATGGGCGCGTGAAGAAGGTCTACGTCCAGGCCGATGCCCGCTTCCGTATGCTGCCGGGGGACATCAATAACCTGTACGTTCGCAGCGCCAACGGCGAAATGGTCCCGTTCTCCGCCTTTAGCTATTCGCACTGGGTTTACGGCTCGCCGCGTCTGGAGCGCTACAACGGGATGCCGTCGATGGAAATCCTGGGTGAAGCCGCGCCGGGTAAAAGTACCGGTGAAGCGATGGTGATGATGGAAAGCCTGGCATCAAAACTGCCTTCCGGCATCGGCTACGACTGGACGGGCATGTCCTATCAGGAACGCCTCTCCGGCAATCAGGCCCCTGCTCTGTACGCCATCTCGCTGATCGTGGTGTTCTTGTGCCTGGCGGCGCTTTACGAGAGCTGGTCAATTCCGTTCTCGGTGATGCTGGTTGTCCCGCTCGGGGTGATTGGTGCCCTGCTCGCGGCGTCCCTGCGCGGCCTGAACAATGACGTCTATTTCCAGGTTGGCCTGCTCACCACCATCGGGCTCTCAGCCAAGAACGCCATTTTGATCGTCGAGTTCGCAAAAGATCTGATGGATAAAGAGGGCAAAGGGATCATCGAAGCGACGCTGGAAGCATCGAGGATGCGCCTGCGCCCTATCCTGATGACCTCGCTGGCCTTTATCCTGGGCGTCCTGCCGTTAGTGATCAGCAGCGGTGCCGGGAGCGGCGCGCAAAATGCGGTCGGGACAGGGGTAATGGGCGGGATGTTGTCCGCCACGCTGCTGGCGATCTTCTTCGTTCCGGTCTTCTTTGTGGTGGTTCGCCGACGGTTTACCGCACACAAAGAGTAATCATGTTATAAAAAGGCACTTCGGTGCCTTTTTTAATTATCCATTTACCTTAGGTAAAACAGAAGCCAGCTGCAAATTCATAATTTCTCCATTAATTCATCTGGCTACCGTACTTTTCTCCACGATATTTACAATCCACATAATTTGAGATTATTCCTCGTGCGGTGACGGGTTATGGCGGTGGTAAAATAGCCATCAATTCGTTAATTACCGTCCCGGTACTTTAGCGAAGGCGAAATAATTTTGAGGTAACATCATGAAAAGATTCATTTCCGTTGCACTCCTCGCTGCGCTGCTTGCTGGTTGCGCGCACGACTCTCCATGTGTACCGGTATACGACGATCAGGGCCGACTGGTTCATACCAATACCTGTATGAAAGGCACCACTCAGGATAACTGGGAAACAGCCGGTGCGATTGCTGGCGGTGCGGCAGCATTAGCAGGTCTGACGCTGGGTATCGTTGCATTGACCAAGTAACGCGTGACGCGTAAAAGGACACCCGTAAAAGCGTGGCTCAGGCCGCGCTTTTACATTTTACTTATTAGCCAGGTTTAATTTGTGGGTTAATGCCATATCGGTATTGTTCACGTTTTTATTTTTTATTTTAAAGAGATATCGTTTACCCCTTCCTTTAATTAACTACCCTGCCAATATTCACGCCAGCAACTACTTTTCCCTGCCCCGGAAATAATCAAACTTTTGCTCTAATTTGTGGCGCAGGTTGTCATTTCGCACCATTTAAGGGCGCTCGATTTATTTAACCCTGTCTACACTCAGCTTTATGCGCTCTGTTATCTGCTATTTCATCGGGCGCAAACCTGGCATTCCCTTTGCTTAATAAACGTTGGCCAATGCCACAGACGGGTAAAAGCGTTTTAAAACGCCTCTATAACAATAATTTCGCCACACAGGATGCACCATGAAAAAGATGATGATAGCCAGCCTGGCCGCCGCGGGCGTGATGTTTGCTGTTGCCAACCAGGCCCACGCGGGCACAACGCTTGATGCCGTTAAAAAGAAGGGATTCGTGCAGTGCGGTATCAGTGATGGATTACCAGGCTTCTCTTACGCCGATGCCAACGGCAAATTCACCGGTATCGACGTTGACGTCTGCCGCGGCGTCGCCGCCGCCGTTTTCGGTGACGACACCAAAGTGAAATACACCCCGCTGACCGCGAAAGAGCGCTTCACCGCCCTGCAATCGGGTGAAGTGGATATGCTCTCCCGTAACACCACCTGGACCTCGTCCCGCGACGCAGGAATGGGGATGACCTTCACTGGCGTGACCTACTACGACGGCATCGGCTTCCTCACCCATAACAAAGCGGGGCTGAAAAGCGCCAAAGAGCTGGATGGTGCAACCGTCTGTATTCAGGCCGGTACCGATACCGAGCTGAACGTGGCCGACTACTTCAAAGCCAACAAGATGAAATACACCCCGGTGACTTTCGATCGCTCTGATGAATCCGCCAAAGCGCTGGAGTCCGGCCGCTGCGATACGCTGGCTTCCGACCAGTCGCAGCTGTACGCCCTGCGCATCAAGCTGAGCAACCCGGCGGAGTGGATCGTGTTGCCTGAGGTCATCTCTAAAGAACCTCTCGGCCCGGTCGTTCGTCGCGGCGATGAAGACTGGTTCTCGATTGTCCGCTGGACGCTGTTCGCCATGCTGAACGCCGAAGAGATGGGCATTAACTCGAAAAACGTCGATGAGAAAGCCGCAAATCCAACCACGCCGGATATGGCGCACCTGCTGGGTAAAGAGGGTGATTTTGGTAAGGATCTGAAGCTCGATAACAAATGGGCTTACAACATCGTTAAACAGGTCGGTAACTATGCGGAGATCTTCGAGCGCAACGTGGGATCCGAAAGCCCGCTGAAGATCAAACGCGGCCAGAACAATCTCTGGAATAACGGCGGGATCCAGTACGCTCCGCCAGTACGTTAAGCATCTGCTGTAACGGGCACCGCGCGTGCGGTGCCCACTCCAGAGTCATGGTTACCGAGGTTTCTTTATGTTCCATCGCCGCTCAGCCGTAAAAGGATCGTTATCCTTTTCTCACCCCGCGGTGCGCGCCTGGCTGTTCCAGATAATAGCCATCGTCGTCGTTGTGGTTATCGCCGTTTATCTCATCCATAACACCGTGACCAACCTGAATAATCGCGGTATCACCTCCGGCTTTGCCTTCCTCGATCGCAGCGCGGGTTTTGGCATTGTTCAGCATCTTATTGATTATCAGGAGGGCGATACCTACGGACGGGTGTTCGTGGTCGGCCTGCTGAACACGCTGCTGGTGTCGGCGCTGTGTATCGTCTTCGCGTCGATTCTGGGGTTCTTTATCGGCCTCGCGCGGCTCTCTGAAAACTGGCTGCTGCGAAAGCTGTCGACGATATATATCGAGACTTTCCGTAACATCCCGCCGCTGCTGCAAATCTTTTTCTGGTACTTCGCCGTTCTGCGCAACCTTCCCGGTCCCCGTCAGGCGGTGGACGCCTTCGACCTGCTTTTCCTGAGCAACCGCGGGCTGTACATCCCCTCACCTCAGGTTGCCGACGGGATCTACGCGTTCATCGCCGCCATTGCGATTGCCGGTGTTCTCTCGGTCGGGTTGTTCCGCTTTAACCGCAAACATCAGATAAAAACCGGTCAGCTACGCAGGACGTGGCCCGCAGCCGTCGCGCTGCTCGTTGCACTACCGCTGATAGCCCACGGGCTTTTTGGCGCCGCGATGCACTGGGATATCCCGCACCTGCGCGGCTTTAACTTCCAGGGCGGCATGGTGTTGATTCCGGAGCTGGCGGCGCTGACGCTGGCACTATCGATTTATACGTCAGCCTTTATCGCTGAGATCATCCGCGCGGGTATCCAGGCGGTGCCTCACGGTCAGCACGAGGCCGCCCGCTCTCTGGGCCTGCCGAACACGGTCACGCTTCGCCAGGTCATTATTCCGCAGGCGTTGCGGGTCATCATCCCACCGCTGACCAGCCAGTATCTCAATATTGTCAAAAACTCATCGCTGGCCGCGGCTATTGGTTATCCCGATATGGTGTCGCTGTTCGCCGGAACCGTGCTTAACCAGACGGGGCAAGCGATTGAAACCATTGCCATCACCATGTCCGTCTATCTGATCATCAGCCTCGTGATTTCCCTGCTGATGAACCTCTATAACCGTCGCATCGCTCTGGTTGAGCGCTGAGGAGCCATGATGACAAAAGCGATATTGTCTCACCCTGCGCGCCCGGCAAGAAAGACGGGCGGGCGCTACGTCACCTGGGCACGTAAAAACCTGTTCTCCAGCTGGAGTAACAGCCTGCTGACGATTGTCTGCCTGTGGCTTATGTGGGAGCTGATCCCGCCGCTGCTGAACTGGGCATTTTTGCAGGCGAACTGGGCGGGAACGACCCGCGCCGACTGTACAAAAGCGGGCGCGTGCTGGGTGTTTATCCACGAGCGTTTTGGCCAGTTTATGTATGGCCTTTATCCGCACGAGCAGCGCTGGCGAATCAACCTCGCGCTGATTATCGGTTTGCTTTCCATTGCAGCCATGTTCTGGAAAAAGCTGCCCCATCGCGGGCGCTACATCGCCTGCTGGGCGGTGGCGTACCCCGTAGTCGTGTGGGTGCTGCTGTATGGCGGCTTTCTGGGGCTGGAGCGTGTCGAAACCCGCCAGTGGGGCGGCCTGACGCTGACGCTGATCATTGCGTCGGTGGGGATCGCCGGCGCACTGCCGTGGGGAATTTTGCTCGCGCTGGGACGGCGTTCAACGATGCCGGTGGTGCGTGTGCTCTCGGTGATCTTCATCGAGTTCTGGCGCGGCGTACCGCTGATCACCGTGCTGTTTATGTCATCGGTTATGCTTCCGCTGTTTATGGCGGAAGGAACGACGATCGATAAGCTGATCCGCGCGCTGGTCGGGGTGATTTTATTCCAGTCAGCCTACGTGGCCGAGGTGGTGCGCGGCGGACTTCAGGCTCTGCCTAAAGGGCAGTACGAAGCCGCAGAGTCACTGGCGCTCGGCTACTGGAAAACCCAAGGGCTGGTTATTTTGCCCCAGGCGCTCAAGCTGGTTATTCCTGGACTGGTGAACACGATTATTGCGCTGTTTAAGGATACCAGCCTGGTGATCATCATCGGACTGTTCGATCTCTTTAGCAGCGTCCAGCAGGCCACGGTCGACCCTGCCTGGCTGGGGATGTCCACGGAGGGGTATGTCTTCGCCGCTCTGGTCTACTGGATCTTTTGTTTTAGCATGTCGCGCTATAGCCAGCATCTGGAAAAGCGCTTTAACACCGGGCGTTCACCGCACTGAGGAAATTATGAGCCAGATTACAATGACACCTGCCGACGCGATGATTACGCTGGAAAACGTCAATAAATGGTACGGGCAGTTTCACGTTTTGAAAGACATTAACCTGAAGGTAAAACAGGGGGAACGCATCGTTCTCTGCGGGCCTTCAGGATCGGGAAAATCAACGACGATCCGCTGTATTAACCACCTGGAAGAGCATCAACAGGGGCGTATCGTGGTCGACGGGATAGAGCTGAACGAGGACGTGCGTAATATCGAGCGCGTGCGCCAGGAGGTCGGAATGGTCTTTCAGCATTTCAACCTGTTCCCGCATCTGACCGTACTGCAAAACTGCACATTAGCGCCAATTTGGGTACACAAGATGCCTAAAAAGGAGGCCGAAGCGCTGGCGATACATTATCTGGAACGGGTTCGTATCGCTGAGCACGCCAGTAAGTTTCCGGGACAAATATCCGGCGGACAGCAACAGCGCGTGGCGATAGCCCGGTCGTTATGCATGAAACCTAAGATCATGTTGTTTGATGAACCGACATCGGCGCTGGATCCGGAAATGGTAAAAGAGGTGCTGGATACGATGATTGGGCTGGCGCAGTCCGGCATGACGATGCTCTGCGTGACGCACGAGATGGGGTTTGCCAGAACAGTCGCAGACCGCGTGATCTTTATGGATCGCGGCGAAATCGTTGAGCAGGCACCGCCGGATGAGTTCTTCGCGCATCCAAAATCAGAACGCACGCGAGCTTTCCTTTCGCAGGTGATTCACTAATCGTTTGCAGTGCCCGGTGGCAAGTTATCTGCCGGGCCTGTGGGCTATGTAGGTCGGGTAAGGCAAAGCCGCCACCCGACTTTTCAGACCGCACAAAGCAAAAAACCCCGCACCTTACGGTACGGGGTTCTTCTTAATTGATGTCTGGCAGTTCCCTACTCTCACATGGGGAGACCCCACACTACCATCGGCGCTACGG